>JBNMNM010000001.1:0-44252 GCA_051275585.1 bacterium
CAATTAGAAAAATGCGAAGAAAGAGCATCTAGTTATTTATGGAAATTTATCATAAATTCAGCAAATAACATATTTCAAGTGAAGATATGCACTAATATAAAAAGTATAATCTAGGTAATAGATATGCTTGAACCAGTTAAAACAATAACTAGTTAATAGAAGAGTTTATATCGAATAAATCACTTTTGGTAAAGTTGGATTTTTATCTTGGTGGGATTAATGTGATATGTGGGGAGGTCAATCGAAGTAAATTATTTGTTTTGTGGTGCGAGCAGAGAGATTTGAACTCTCACAGCCGAAGCCACAGCCCCCTCAAGGCTGCGTGTCTACCAATTTCACCATGCTCGCAGTAAAACAGTTCTGAACTTTTACTTAAGATAAGAAGGAAAGTCAATTGGTTTCCACATAAAGAGATATTTATCGTAATAATTTTTTATTTTCATTTTTGGTGTTTTTTAGAATAATTTTGGTTCATCAATTAATAGGTAGTACAATATTAAATGTTGTGAAGGAACCTACTTTTGATTCTAAATTAATGCTTCCTTGATGTCCTTTAATAATCTCTAAACTAATTGATAAACCTAACCCTGTACCCTCACCAGATGATTTTGTTGTAAAAAATGGTTCGAATATCTGTTTTTGTGATTCTTGAGAAATTCCTAAGCCATTATCATGAACCTTAATTTCAATATGAGTTTGCTTTAAAGTTGTTGTGATCTTTAGACATGCTTCAAAATTATTATTGTGCTTTTGTTTTTCATAAAGAGAGTCAAAAGAATTATCAAAAAGGTTTAAAAAAACTCTTCCTAAATCTTGAGCTAAAACTTCGATAATTGGCAGATGAGGAGAAAATTGAGTTTGAATTTGAACATCAAATGCTTTCTTTGCCCTAGCTCCTTCATAGGCAAAGTCTAAATTATCTCGGATTAGCTGGTTTAAATTAATAGCAACTTTATTGGATTGTTTATTTCTAAAATGAAATAACATACTTTCAATAATTTGATTTGCTCGATGTCCATTTTTATAAATCGCATCTGATGCATATTGAAAATCATTTAAAATTTCTAAAATTTCTTGAAACTCTGTTTGAGGAATTATTTCTGTATATTTTTGAAAGATCTTCTGTAAATCATTAGATAGTTCTAAATTAATTTCTGCATAGTTGTTGATAAAATTAAGAGGATTTTTTACTTCATGAGCAATACCAGCAGTGAGAGATCCTAAGAACGCTAACTTTTCTTGTGCCATTAATTTTTGTTGGGTTTCACGAACTGTTTGAGTTGATTGCTCTAAGTCTTTAGTCCTTTTTGTTACTACTTTTTCTAATTGATCGTTTAATTTTTGTAGTTGTTCTTCTGCTTCTTTTTGTTTGGTTATTTCAATACTATTAATAATACACGCAACTAACTTTCCTTCAGAAAAAACAGGTCCTAAGTAACTAATCCACCATCTAGGCTTGCCATCTAATACAAGCATTATTTTATAATTAGTCGCTTTTTGATGTTTTTGGACAAAGAGGCAATGTTCTCGAACAATCTTTTCTTCTTCTGCTTGGAATACATCAAAAATACTTGTTCCTATAATATTTCCTTTTTTATAAGGATATGAGACTCGATTAATGAAAAGAATTTCTCCTTCGAAGTTAATTAATGTAATTGTTGTTGGAGAACAATCCACTAAAGATTTCCAACGATTATGAGCATCTGCTAGTCGATGTTCTGTTTTTTTATATAGTTTTAATCGATTTTGTAATTTTTTATAGAGGTAAGCATTTTCTAGGGAAATTGCTGATTGAATTAAAAGAACCTCTAACATATGAATACAATCCTTGTGAAAGGAGTATATTGAAGAGTTATTTTCTAAATAAACAATAGCAATCAGTCTTTTTTTATAATGAACAGGTAGGGTTAGGATTGACTTGACTTGATGTTTTTGAATGTATGGATCATCTGAGAATTTTTTATCATGAATTGCATCAGGAATAGCAATAAACTTTTTTGTTTTTGCGACATGTTGAATTACTGATATTGGTAATTCTCTTGTTTGTTCTAGTGGTTTGGATTGCAAAAACTGAGGTACATCCTCATTATTTTTTTGTTGAGCTTCAATGTAGTATTGATCTTGATGTCGAAAAACTAAAGCTCCATATTCAGCTTGTGCTCCTGTAATGATAATATGCATCATTTTTTTGATTAAACTTTCCATTTCAATTTCACCTGAAATTGTTTGGGAAAGAGTCAAAAGTTGGATGAACATTGCTAAGGTATTATCTTTCTCAAATTCTTCGGAGTCATCTAAGTTTTCACAAATAGATCGGTTTGAATATTCTTTAACTTTTTCTTTTGTAACTAATTTATATGTCTGCTTGATTTTCTGCGATCGATAATGACATCCCCACTTTTGATAAGCTTCGTAAGCATCATTAAAGTAAACCTGTGCAATTTTTCTCTTGTTTTGTTGAATCCAAAAATTTGCTGTAAGTTCATTGGCAAGAGCTTCATATTGAATCAGTTTTCCTAGTTTTGCTGTATGAATTGCAGAATCATAGTTATTAATCGCATTCTGCCAATGGTTTTCTCTTCGAGCATTTTCTGCATGAATTAAATAATATGCAACAGTGTTTAGCTCAGATTTATTTGATTCATATTGTTCTAATAAATCAGATTGTAGTTTTTGTATAATTGGAAGAGATGATTCTTGTGTGGATGCAGATAAACTTAAGATATAAAAAATTAGATAATCATTATTTTTATCATCTTTTATAGCAAATCGTTTTTCAATATATTGAAGGCTTTGATCTGTTTGGTCTAAGAAAAATAAAGTTTGGACAAGCCAGTCTACAAATACTGGAGGTAAATCAGTTATTTTAAGAGAAAAAGGTTGATTTACTCTACTAGGATCAAGACTTCTTTCAAGAAGTATTTTTTGAAGAGAAAGGATTTCAGTAAGTGGTATATCAGTTGTTGATAACAGCTCTTGCTGGACAATTCTAAGTAGATTAGGAATTGATTGGTTTTGAGAAAATAGAGTTTTAAATAAATTATTTAAAGCCTTTTCTTCCATTGGATAACTCAAACATAGTTAAGTAGAAGTCAACTTTAAATATTGACTTGTTTTTACAAAAGTAAACTGTTTTTTTGAGTTATTGATAGAGAAAGTTGATATAAGGAGAAAATTTATAAAAAAAATGTGGCTTTATGCCACATTTTCTATCGAGGCTGAGGATTGATATAGAATTTTCGGACACTTGAGATTGCTCGTTGATCCTGAGAATTACGACCAATAATTCGCCAATATAAATGGTTAACTTTTGCCAACTTCATAATGTTAACAGCCATAAGAGGCATTTCTCCAGATAAAGGAGTAATTTTTACTTGATAAGTCCATTTATCTCCTTGAGGAAGTTCAAATGCTAATTTGGGTTTGTTAAAATCAGGAGTTGTTGAAATTTGTAATTTAAATTGACTATATCGGGTACTTCTCCATTCAAAAAAGAAAAATCCTTCTTCTGCAAAAGAAAAATTCTTGCTTGGAAATTCAAGACTAATATCACTGAATTGAATTGTTGATTTTGTTTCTAGAGTATTATTTTTTTCATTAAGTTCTAGAATTTGATTTAAGCGATCAACAAACACTCTAACTTTATATGCTCCAGCTTGTTCTGTTACTGGAATGTTAACAGGAACTTCAAAAACTTTCTTCTCACCAGGAGCTAAAAATCGAATGGTATCACTATGAACTGAGACCTTTCGTGATGGTCGGCTAACAAAAAACCAATACACATTATAACTAACATTTTGAGCAAGCTCACCTCCTTCATTTGCTAATGCAACACGAACTGTTGTGCTTTCTCCACGAAGAATTGAGTTTTTAATTACTTTTATTTCTTTCCAAACTAAGTCAGCAGCCGCGTGAGTGGCTGTAGCAACAGGCTTTCTCTTTTTTTCAATCCGTTTATATTGACCATTTTCTTTTTTAATAAATCGCAGAGTTGGATTTTTTCCTAAAGCAAGAAATGTTTTATTTTGTTTATGAGTTCGAAATAAATATTTTCCTGAAGAACTATAAACTCTAGCTCCAACCTGATAGATTCCAACTAATTTTCTTTGTGTTCTATAACTAAAAAGAACTTTAGTTTCTGTACCTGCAATTGCTCGAATATATTTTTTGCCATAAGTAGTAATACGATTATTTGGTAACCGTATTTGCAATCGAATAAAAATATAACGATCTCTATTTCCTCTATTTTTAAACGTGATTTCAATAAGCTGTTTTTTACGAATTTTAATTTTATCGTTTGCAAGCTCAATTTTGGAAACTGTAAGTCCATTTTGAGCAGCAAAAACAGGAAAAGAAATACTGATAAATAGAAAACAAAAAATTAAAAATTGTTGGAGTAGTTTCATATTATTCTTCTTCACTAGTCACCGCATCATTTTGGTAATAAATTATTTTTCCAGAATCTGTTCCTACAACTAAGTCTTGGTCACCATCATTATCTAAATCAATTGCAAATGGAAATGAACCTGGAGGTGGCATTTTTGTATTTTTTGAAATTTGATCCCATTGCCATCGGGTTTCTTGTGAAGCTTTTTTGAAAAAATAGATTTTTCCAGAATCAGAACCAATCACAAGTTCAAGTATTTTATCATTATTCAAATCGAAAAATTTAGGTGCTGATGCAAGACCTACATCAATTCCTAAATAGTCACGATGCAGGATTACAAATTTAGGAATATTTGTATCTTTTGTTTGGTTTTCAATTAGAACAATTTTTCCTTGAGTATTTCCAACAATTAAATCGATATCTCCATCTTTATCAAAATCAATAAAACTAGGTGTTGCATTTTTTCCAACACGAAGATTCTTGAAGTAATTCTCTTTAAATTGAAATTTGTGGGATTGTGCACTTCCAATATTTTCATAATAAAGAAGTCTTCCTGATGCTGTTCCAATAACTAAATCAAAATCTCCATCTTTATCTAAATCAACAAGAACAGGAGCTGTATTTCGATAACCATTAATTTTAATTAGAGGATCGGAAATGGCAACAAAACTAGACTCAGTTTTATCTCCATCATTAAGGTAAAGAAAAACGCCACCTTCCTTACTACCAATAACCATATCAAAATCACCATCATCATCAAGGTCAGCAAGTACTGGTGTTGCTCGTTTTAACTGCAATCCTTCAATCAGTTTTTTGGACTTTTTAACAAATACAGGATCAGCAACAACAAGCTCCTTTTGTTGAGGTATATTGTCTGGTAAGTTTTCTGTGGTGTCTTGAATTGGTTTTTTAATAATTGGTTTTCTTAGAAGATCATCTTTATTTTGGACAATTGTTTTATTTTTTTTATCTAGAGAATTACTTTTTTGATTTTTTCGAACTAATACAGGTGTTGTTTTTTGTACAGCAGTATTGATAAATAGCTGAATATCTCCAAAACCATTCCCTAATAATAGATCTGTTTTCTTGTCTTGATTAAAGTCAATAAAGAATGGGTGACTTAAAATAACAGCATCAATAATTGACCAAGAATTATCTTTTTTAGGCCATTTTTCAAGTGCCAATGGTATTGGAGCTAAAGCCATTTTTAAGCTCCCAGATGAATCTCCAACCACTAAATCAAAAAATTGATCTTGATTCCAATTATAAAAACTAGGAACGGCATTTCTTCCAGATCTTATAGAAGTAAAACGAGTAGACTCTAAAACATAATTTGCTTTTTTCTGGTTTCCTTGATTTCGATAAAAAATAACTCGTCCTGCATAATTTCCAACAATTAGATCAAGATCTTTATCTAGATCAAAATCAAATAGTCGAGGCACACTGTTGGAACCTACATCAATATTAAAAAAATCATAACTTTTTAGAACCCACTTAGGTGCATTCTTTCTCCCTTGGTTTTCAATGAATGCAATTCGTCCTGACTGTCCACCAACAATTAAATCAAGATCACCGTCACCATCAATATCACCTAGAACAGGAGTTGAATTTTTCATTCCTGTCATTGGAACAAGATTTTCTGTGATTTTGATCCAGTTATTTTTTCCTTTAATTGAATCATTTCGGTAATAATTTAAATTACCATCATGTTCACCAATAATTAGATCAAGATCACCATCACCATCTAAATCGCCAGAGGCAATACTTGCTCTTTCTCCTGTAACAACAAACTTAAAGAACAGAAAATAATTTTCTGTTAGGTTCCATAAGCTTATCTTCTGAAGATTTGCTTGTTTTAGGATTAATGCTTGGTATTGGGGTAAATTTACTTTTCCTAAGTTTTTTTCTAATTCTTTAAGAAATGATATTCTATCTATAAATTCTTTTTCTTTTAAACCTTCAATTTTTTTTAACAAATCTTTAGATGGAATTTTATTATTAAAATGATCCATCGCAAGGCTATTAATCATATAGCCTTTTTTTCCTGATTTTCTTAATTCATATTGGGCAACCACTGATGTTGAGGTTCCAATAAAAACATTTGTTTTTTGTTGAGGAGAAAATTGAATAAAAACAGGTGAAGCATCTCCTCCAATATCGATAAACTTAAAGTTTTGCTCATAAAATGCCCAATCAGGGGTAAATTGATCCCCATTATTGATATAGTATGAGATCGTTCCATCACGTTCACCAACTAGTAAATCAAGATCCCCATCACCATCCCAGTCAAATAAACTAGGAGAAGCATTTTTTTTCTCATGTTTTTTTGCTGTTAATTTAAAAATAAAACTTTTTAAACGAGCAGTTTCATCACGACCTAAAATATTTTCAATAACAGGTAAAAATTCATTTTCATTGGAAAACTGATAATTTTTTAATGCTTTTAATTTTTCATATTTTGCTGTTGTCGAAACTTTTGATTTGATACTTTTTAATGCACTGGCTGAAATATAAAAACCTTTCCAACGTTTTACTTCTTGAATGCCTGAGTTGTTAAAAACGGGGGATCTACGAGTTCCTTCATTAATTAAAAACCAGACTTTTCCTTGTTTGTTTCCAACAATAAGATCAGTACGACGATCAAGATTAATATCTGCAAATATTGGTACTAAATTTTTACCAAGAGAAAGACCTTGAAAACGGTTGGTTACAAATTCAAATGTAGGAATTAAATTATTTCCAATATTTCGAAAAAACCATAGTTCTCCTGTTCCAGAACCAATTAATAAATCAAGATCACCATCCGAATCAATATCACTAAATGTTGGAGCTGATCTACTACCAACATTAATAATTTGCTGAATACGGCTTATTTTTCTACCAACTCTTCTGGAAAAAATTGCCTTATATTCTTGGCTTTTTAAGACAAAACTAGGAGCTTCATTTGATCCTTCATTTTCAAAAAATGCAATTTGCCCATCTTCTTTTCCCATGAAAAGATCAAGATCACCATCTGCATCAATATCAACAAAGGATAATTTGGCAAGCTTCATCTCACGAGCGTACAAGAGACTACGCTTTCCATTTAAAAGGTCATAGAATTGTTGTCGCCACTGATGCTTATACTCAAAACTATTTTTTGTTTGAGCATAACCAAATGAGCTAAAGATGCTGAAAAAGGTAAGAAACGTAACAATGTACTTTGTCATTCAAGGAACCATCAGCGTAATTGAGTTCAAAGGAAGATGCTGATTCTAGTGATACAAAATTTAGACCGAATTTTCTGCTTTCATGGAGTTATTGATTTTCTTTCCTTCAAATTTTTTTCTCCAGTCCTCATAATCCATTCCAAGTTTTCTTGCTTTTCGTTGTCGATTCTTGGTTAGGAAGTATTTTACTGTGACATAAGTGAAAATTGAACCAGGAAAGGCATAGAATAATGATCCAAATAACATTGGAATTCCAAGGTCATAGAGCAAGTACTTGCAAGCTTCCCAAGATTTCTCTATGGAATTTAGATTCGGATTGTCCAAAATTAGGTTTAATGACTGATTAAAAGATTCCCATGTTACAGATTCCCAATGAAAACCAAAAATTTGGCCAATATAAAGACCAGTAACTAGAAAACCATAATACATAAAAAACATGGTTAATGGATTACTAAGCCAAACCATTGCTGTTCCAACAATCAAATCAAATTTGAATTTGAATAGATATTTGCATAAAATCCACACACAAAAAACAATATACATTTGAATACCAACAGTAGGAGTTAACCCCCACCACATACCAATTGCGGCTCCCCATGCAACCTCGCTGACAGGAGACATACTATTTAACACAGGATCAATTAGGTGTGTTTTAATCTTTTCTTTTACGAGTGCTGTAATTGAAGACATATTGAATAATTAGCAAATAAAGGAAAGTCTATGAGTTTAAAAATTGGGATCATTATGGACCCATTAGAAACTATCCATATTGATAAAGATACTACGTTTGCTCTTGCTTTTGAAGCTCAGCAACGTGGATATTCGATTTGGTTTATTCTGATGGAAAATTTAACTATTAAAGATGAAGAACCATTTTGTATAGCACAGCAAATTGAATTTAAACGAGAAAATCCTTGTTATCAATTTGTTAATGATCAAGAAGAACTATCTCTTGATGATTTTGATGTTGTCTTAATGAGAAAAGATCCGCCATTTGATTCAGAGTTTTTCTTTGCAACACACTTCCTATCTCTTTGCAAGAAAGCAAAAGTTTTGAATCGTCCAGATTCTTTACGAAATGCACCTGAAAAACTGTATTCATTAAATTTTCCAGGAATTTTTCCTCCTACAGTCATCACCCGACGTGCCGATGAAATTCGTAAATTTATGAATGAGCAAGGTGGAGAAATTATTCTTAAGCCTCTTGATGGTTGTGGCGGAAAAGGAATTATTTATCTTCATGACAAAGATCAAAATTTTAACTCTCTTGTTGAAATTTCAACTAACGAGGGCACAACTTATATCATGGCTCAAAAATATCTTCCAGAAGTTCGACAAGGAGATAAGCGAATTATTTGTGTTAATGGAACAGCTCGAGGTGCAGTTCTTAGAATTCCTTCTTCAGAAGAGCATCGAGCAAATCTACATGTTGGTGGTAGAGCTGAATTTCATCCACTTACAGAACGAGAACAGTGGTTAGTTGATCAAGTTACGCCTAAATTGCAAGAAGATGGATTGTATTTTGTTGGACTTGACGTCATCGGTGATTATATCACGGAAATCAATGTGACGAGTCCAACAGGAATTCAAGAAATTAAAGATCTAGGTGGTGTTGATATTGCTAAAATTTTCTGGGATGAACTTTCTTTAGATTAGTCAATAATCACTTGTTTCCATGTATCATAGCCACCACGAATTACTCTAGCTTCGACTCCATAAGCTTCTAACAACTGAGTTGCTTGGTGGCTGTCTGTTCCACTAGCACAAAGAAGCAATGTTTGTTTATTTGTATTCAGTGTATGTTGCTCTTTTGCTAGCTTTGATAGAGGAATGTTTACAAACCCAACAACATTTCCTTTGTCAAACTCACTTTCTGGCCGTACATCAAGAAGTTGAAGGTTTCGATCATCTTCAATTAAATCACGAGCTTCAATTACAGTAATCTCTTTACTCATACCTTACCAACTCTACTAAAAATAAATTTCAAAAGATGGATAGAAAAATAAATTTAATTTAACTTAGGTAGCAAATAAACTTTCAGTCAATAAGAAGTTTTTTCTGATTTTTGTTTTTCTCTAGGTTGCCTAAGTTGCAATTTCGTGGAAAAATTCATCCGCAATTCTATTAAGTGATCGCTGACCTTTTTTTATTCTCTTATGATGATTAAATATCCTTTACAGTATCAACGTCGTAAGACCCGAGAAGTTCGAGTTGGAAATGTGATAATTGGTGGTAATCAACCAATTTGTATTCAATCAATGTTGACTACACCTGCAAGTCAAACTGAGCTCTGTTTTACTGAAATTCAAGGTTTAGCAAATGTTGATTGCGAACTGATTCGAATTACGATTCCATCATCAAAAGAACTTGATGCTATTCCTGAAATTCGTCGTCGAATGAAAGAGGAAGGAATCCTTATTCCTTTGGTTGCAGATGTTCATTTTGTGCCTAAATTAGCAATGAATTCTTGTGAACTTTTTGAGAAAGTTCGGATCAATCCTGGAAATTTTTCTGATCGGTCAAAAAATTCAATCAAACAAGATAAAGGCGAGTCCTTTGAAGATGGAAGAGAAAGATTAAAAGAACTGATTATTCCTTTAGCCAAAAATTTAAAGCGATATGATTGTGCTGTTCGAATTGGTGTTAACCAAGGATCTCTCTCTACTAGAATGATGGAAAAATACGGAGATTCACCTGTAGGTATGGTTGAATCTGCTTTAGAGACAATTAATCTTTTTGAAGAACAAAATTTTGATCAAATTATTGTTTCTTTAAAATCTTCAAACCCAATTATTGTTCAAAAAGCGTATCGACTGCTCTCCCAACAACTTCCTGAACTTGCAACGCCTTTACATTTAGGAGTTACAGAAGCTGGAAATGGATTGATGGGACGAATCAAAAGTGTTGCTGGAATTGGTGCTTTGTTAGCTGATGGAATTGGAGATACAATTCGAGTTTCATTAACAGAACCTGCTCATGAAGAAGTAATTTTTGCAAAACAGTTTCTTCAATCCTTTAACTTTCAAGAAGATCCAGTAAAATCTGAATTTTTAGAAATTCCATTAGAACAGAATCGAGTCAAAAATAGTTCTGTGACTTATGCTAGTACTGATTTTGGTGGAGGAAGTCATTTAAAATTAGGTCATTCCTCAGAAAGTGTACCTGCTGAAACTGATTTTCCTGTTGAGTGGGATTTTCAATATACCAAAAAAGAACAAGATTATTTTTTGAAAGGTCAAAGCAAGCCTATATTACAATTAAAAAAATTAAGTGACCTTCAAAAAGATTTATCAAATTATAGTTCTATTTTATTTGATTTTGAAAACCCTGTTTTTCAAACACGAAAATTTTATGAGTCACTAAAAAATCAATCCTGTGATTTGCCATGTGGAATTGTTTTACCAAATAAAGAGTTAGGAAAAGATTATTTATTTGAAACTCAATTAGCAACATTGCTGGGCGAAGGGTATCTTGATTTTGTTTTGATTCCTGAAAATATATCTTCAGATCTTCTCACCCAATATCTTTTTCTTTTGCAAGCAACTCGAAGTAAAATTTTTACTACTGATTATATAGCTTGTCCTTCCTGCGGAAGAACTCAATTTGATTTACAAGCAACAACCCAAAGAATTAAAGAAGAAACATCTCATCTTGCAGGTATAAAAATTGGTGTGATGGGTTGTATTGTAAATGGGCCAGGTGAAATGGCTGATGCAGATGTAGGTTATGTTGGAAGTGGTGTTGGAAAAATTGATTTATACTTAGGGCAAAAACAAATTCGAAAAAATGTTCCTGAAGAAGAAGCAGTAGAAGCTCTCATCCATTTAATTAAAGAACAAGGAATGTGGAAAGATAAAGATGACAATTTCAAATCAAATTAAAAGTTCAATCGAAAACTCTTCTTGGATTCGGAAAATGTTTGAAGAGGGTGGTCGTTTAGTTGAACTTCATGGAAAAGAAAATGTGTTTGACCTTAGTTTAGGAAATCCAATTTTTGAACCACCTCAGAAAGTAAAAGATTCCTTAATTGGGCTTTTAGAATCTGATGAAACAGGTTCTCATCGTTACATGTCGAATGCTGGTTTTGAAGAAACTCGTGCCTATGTTGCTCAAAAGTTAGCAGAGGAAACCAAATTAGAGTTTCAAGCAAGTGACATTGTAATGTGTGTTGGTGCTGGTGGTGGCTTAAATGTATTATTCAAAACACTCTGTAATGCAGGTGATGAAGTTCTTACATTTAGTCCCTATTTTGTTGAATACAGAGCCTATACTTCAAATCATGGAGCTGTACTTAAAGCAATTGATACTACAGATATTTTTCAAATTAACTTTAGTATATTAGAAGAGGCAATTACTGAAAAAACACGAATTGTTTTAATTAATTCACCCAATAATCCAACAGGTGTAGTTTACCCTGAGAGTGAGCTTGAAAAACTTGGTAAACTTTTAACAAAGAAATCAGAAGAGTTTGGAACGACAATTACATTAGTTTCTGATGAGCCATATAAAAAGATTGTTTATGATGATTATGTAGTACCATCAGTATTCCAATTTTATGATGAAAGCATTGTTGTAACATCTCATAGTAAAGACTTAGCTCTTCCAGGTGAAAGGATTGGTTATATTGCGGTTTCTCCAAAAACAAAATCAAAAGATTTAGTTTTACAGGGATTAATCATTGCATTAAGAATTTTAGGGTTTGTAAATGCACCAGCTTTGATGCAAAGAGTTTTGCCTCTTGTTGATGGAGAGATGGTTGATTTAAGTGTATATCAAAAAAATCGAGATATACTCTATAACCATCTAATTAAATGTGGGTTTGAGTGTGTAAAACCTGAAGGAGCGTTTTATTTATTTCCAAAAAGCCCTGTTGGTGACGATTTAGAATTTATTCGAGAAGCACAAAAGCATAATTTGTTGCTTACTCCTGGAACAGGTTTTGGAAAGAAGGGATATTTTCGAATTGCATATTGCTTTGAAACTTCTCTAATTGAACGTGTTTTGCCTATTTTTTCTGCTTTAGCAAAACAATATGAGTTAAGTTAATAGAGATTGTACAATCATGGATGCTGAGATAAACCCTTATACAAGGGCGATGCAAAATTGTTTGAACGACTTTTCTCCAGAGTCAGATTTGCCAGCTGTTGTGGAAAGAAACACACAATTTTTGGCGAATATGATTCAAGGTCGATTTTTGCAACATTTAGCGAGTAGCATCCGAGATTATTATAATATTGAAGATATAGAGCTAGAAAAGCAATTGACGCTAGCTCTAATGAATATTCTGAGTGAACGATTCTTTGGTGTTTTTCGGGAAAAAATTAAGGCAAATTCTAAAATTGTATTCCTTCTTGCGAAACGAATTACAAGAACTGAATTTGCACCAAAGCGAGACTATGATACCATTCGTAAATTATATTTAGGAATTTGTAGGCGATATTTCGATTATAAAAATATCGAAATGATGATTACATGGATTCAACAAAAGCCTGAAATTCAAAAAGTTATCTTCTCATCCCATTTACAAAAACTCATTTCTAATCCAAGAGATTTAAAGATCCTACAAAATATTTTACTTGAAGATAATGAGGGAGTCGTTCCGCTTATTTTTAGTCGATATCTATCAAAAAATAAGCATGATCGTTTGATTAATCTAGTAGAAACTGGAGAGTGGAAGATTGAAGCTGAGTTTGTTCTTCAGAATCGAAAAAAACTTGAAGCTACAAAATCTTCCGAATAAAATTGCTATTTCTTTTTAATTTGTAACACCTTCATTTTTCCTAGTCCTGAAGCTGATGCCTGTAGTTGCACTTTAACCCTTTCAGCAAGGTCTTTTGTTCCTATCCTTCCTACACGAACTCGAAATAATTTATTATTGTCTGTCTGAACATAAGCATCAAATTTATCTTTCTTTAGCCCATTAACAATATTAGTTGCTTTTTTTCTATTCCCAGTTGCAAAAACTTGAATTGTATAAAAATGTTTTGGCAATACTTGGGTATTTTGTTGTGTTTGAGTTGTTGTCTTCTTCTGAGTATTTGTATTTTGGTTTGTTTGTGTATTCTTTTTAATAGGATTTTTTTTCTTTGCATTCAAGTCAGTCATATTGAAAACAGCAAGATTCTTTTTCTTTGAATTTTGTGTGTCCGTTAACTGACGATTTGTAATATTTTTTTGTTGGAATGCAAGATCATCTGGATCTCGAATAGCCTTTCCAAAAATTACTCCAAGATAAAATACAATTGCAGCAGTAACTAAAGAAAGGAGTACAAAAATAGCAAATGATTTTGTATCCATTTCCACATTATATTTTATTGGCTCTTTCTTAGCACTTTGTGTCGCCATTTTACTCCTATTCCCAGCTAATATTAGTATGCGTTTTTATGAACAAATCCGTTAAATAAAGTCAGAAATAAAATTTTAATATCAAGCCAAACTGACCAATTTGTAAGATAATAAATATCACATTCAATTCTTTTTTCTAAAGAGGTATTACCACGCCATCCATTGATTTGAGCCCAACCTGTAATTCCTGCTTTCATTTTATGACGAAGCATATAGTTTGGAATTTGGGTTTTAAAATTATCAATAAAAACGGGTCGTTCTGGTCTAGGTCCTACAAGACTCATACTTCCAAAAAGAACATTAAAAAATTGCGGTATTTCATCTAAACTTGTCCTACGTAAAAAGCTTCCCATTGCTGTTTTACGATCATCATCTTGTTTTGCCCAAACCGCACCTGTTTTTGTTTCTGCATCAACTTTCATAGAGCGAAATTTAATCATTTTAAATTTCACACCATCAAGCCCCATTCGCTCTTGCTTATAAAAAACAGGTCCACGAGATGTAAGCTTAATTGCGATTGGAAGAATAATCCAACAGGGCAAAAAGAGCAAAATCCCAACAACTGCACCTAAAATATCAATAGCTCTTTTAAAGAAATGATCCCACAAATTTAATGGGCTTTGTCGTAGAGCAATTACAGGTAATCCATCAAAATCTAAGACTTCAGGATTTACATTTAATGTATGAAAAATATCAGGAATGATATTCACATCAACAAGTTGCTCTGCAAGTTTGTCATTGATTACTTGTAAGTCAGATTGTTGATCACTATCTAATGCAATGTAAACTTGATTAATATGATGCTCTTCAATTCTTTGTGAAATATCTTGATAACTTCCAATCGAGGAAAAGCTTTCAAGTCCCTTTTGATCTTTAGATATTATTCCACAAACTAGAAAACCAAGTCCACGATGCTTTTTATCTGAAATTTTTTCAGCAAATCGTTGAGCTGTTTTTCCATTTCCAATGATTAATATTCTTCTTAAGTTTTTTCCTTTTTTATGAATAAAAAAGAAAATTTGTCGAATGATCAATCGAGAAATAGTAATGCTGCAAAGACTAAGAATTAAAAAATATAAAACATGTGCTCGTGAATAGGAAAACTTCCTATAAAAAAATGAGACAGCAACTAAAATAATAAAAAGAGCCATTGTAGATCTTAAAATTGCTCGAAACTCAGCTTTGAATTGGAAAAAACGTTCAGGTTCATACATCTTTCCTTTTACAAAACAAAGCATTGCACAAAGAATCACGATTCCTGAGGCATTAAAATAAGCTTTGAAGGGAGGAATATTATGTATAAGTTCAGGATATTGAACCCAATAAAAACGCAGGTAATAGGCTAAGTTCCAACAAAATCCAGTAATGGTAACATCTACAAAAAATAGGATTGTTAGTAAAACTTGTGAATATTTTTTAAGCACGAGCCTTTTTTGATTAAATTAATCTTTTACAAAATCTGAATATCTGAAATGGATAGATAAAATTTCACTGAACATCCTGTCAAATTCTCTTTAATAAGTTTTTTCTAAGAGAGTAAGGATTTCTTGTGTTATTCCTTCTTGAAAACAATCTTCACCAAATTTTCTAGCATGATCTTGAATCCATTCAGGATTAAATTCAGGTTCAATAATTTCAAATTTTGCTAAAGCTTGGTGCAAACTGTTTGCCTCTAATGCATGAAAAAAGATTCCTGTTGATTTTGTGGGGTTTGTAAAATTTTCAATAACAGTCTCTAATGCTCCACCTTTTCCATAAGCAATTACAGGAACACCATGTGCCATAACCTCTAAAGGGATCATTCCAAAGTCTTCTTCCCCTGGAAAAATAAGTGCTCTTGATCGACGAATTAATCCTTGAATTTTGCTCCAAGGTAATGAACCTAAAAATTGAATGTTATTTTTTGCCTTTTTTTCAAGCCGATTTCGTTCACTACCATCCCCAATAATAACCAATTTTTTCTGATTTTTATTAAAAACATCAATTAGCAAATCAATATTTTTGTATGGTGTAATGGCACCAAAACTTAGAAAAAATTCTTTTTCATCAAGTTGAGGTTTTTCTTTGAACAGTTCTAGCTCAATCGGAGGATAACAAACTGATGCATTTCTATTATAATATTTTTGAACTCGATCAGCAACATTTTGTGAGTTTGCAACATAATGAGTTACATTATTTACTGTTGTTAAATCCCATAATCTTAACATTTCAAAGAAAAATGAAGTAATAGGTCTACTCCATGAAGATAAATTCTTTAAATATGGTTCTCTAAATCCATGACAATATCGCATTGGTGTATGGATATAGCAAAGGTGAGGTGCATTTCCTTGAATTGAAACTCCTTTTGCTGGCCCTGACTCAGAGGAGATTACTAAGTCATATTCTTTTTTTAAGGAGAGAGACTTAATACCAATAGGATATAAAGGAAATACTTTCTGGTAATGCTTTTGAAAAATAGGATTATTTAGAATTGATGTATGAACTTGATGCTTTGCTAATGGTTTTCCGCAAGTATTAGGGTCAAAAAATAAAGTATATACATCAGCTTGTGGAAAAAGTTTTAGAATTGACTCCACAACTTTTTCACCACCACGCCAAGTAACAAACCAATAGTGAACAATGGCTACACGGAGATTTTTAAAATCTTCTTTTTTCCATGTAATTTGTTTATTTTTTTCCACTGCTTCCAAAGCCTCCTATTCCTCGGTTTGTGTCATTTAAGTTTTTTACAATTTCTACAGTAATAGGTTCTAGTTTTTTTAAAATTAATTGTCCTATACGTTGTCCGATCAATTTTGTTGCTTCTTCTAGTCCATTACCTGTTCCAATATAACGCATCACCATTTGAACTATTCCTCGATAATCAGCATCAATGATACCAACACTATTGGCCATGATAAAGTCTGATTTATAGATACTGGATCGAGGATATAACTCAGTATAAAAACCTACGGGTGGTTCTACAGAAATTCCTAAATCGAAAAAAAATATATGTTCTCTTTTTTCAATAACCTTCATTAGGGTGAGATCAATACCACTGTCACTTTCATTAGCTTTTTGTGGTTCTGTCATTCCTGAATAATGAAGGCAGATTTTTAACTTTGGAGTATTTTCTGTCATAAAAATATAGTTTCTTGCTATAGTGTTCTGATTTCTTCTAAATGTGAATGACTTTTCAAGTCCCTTCGTTTATCTTGCAAAGTCTTGTTATATTTTTGATTAAATAAACATCTTTCAGCAGTAATTTTATAAAATGGATCATAATTTCTGTGTTTTCTATAAACACGATCGAATGCAGTATGGTTGGATTAAGGAGCTTCGGAAAAATAAACTAGTGGTTATTCCTGAAACTGGCAATGAGGTTCTTTTATCAAATTCTCAAATTGAATATTCGTGGAAAGGAAAAAGTGTTCAGAGTGCAGAAGAGGCTATTCAGCATATCAAACACAAAGAAGGAGTAGTTGATGACTTATCTGAAGGAGTTGATATTGGAACTATTTATGAGCTTTGTGATCTTGAAAAAAGCTATACTCTTGAAGAACTTGCAACAGACTTTTTAGATCAATCTGATGATGATGGCTGGGAAAAAATTGCCTTATTAAAAGCTTTAAAACAACATTCAAGACTATTTAAGGGACGAAAGGGCTTTTTTACTCCTCGCCATGAAGATGAAATTGCAAAAATTGATCTTGAAGAAGAAAAAAAACAGCGTAAAGAAAAAAGAGAAAATCAAGAAAAAGAATGGAGTACATCCTTATTAGACGGTGTTTGTCCTAATATTGAAGATGAAGTTCAAGAGCATTGGAATGATTTTTTAGCTCGATTAAATAAATTTTTGGTATATTTAGAGCAATCCCAAGAGAAAAAGTATTTTGTATCTCTATTTAATTTTTCTTTGAGTGATGCAGTTCAACTTGAACGACAGGGAATTTCTTTACTCCAGTTGGCAGAATATCCAACTTCATGGGGACGTTTATTAATTGAACGTGCAGGAGTTCATAATCCATTCTCTACTGATCAAGAGCAACAAGTTGCAACGATCTTAGAACAAAGTATTGAACAAAGTTTATTTTCTATTGAAACCAAAGACCAAACTTCTTTAGAAGTTTATTCCGTAGATAATGAAGGTTCAAAAGATTTTGATGATGCCTTAAGTTGGGAAAAAACAAGTGATGGTTTTATTATTCGAGTTCATATCACAGATGTAGCTTCTTTCCTTGCTGAAGATAGTCCACTATTTAAAGAAGCCTCACATCGAGTTGCTTCTGTATATACGTTAAAAGAAATTTTTCCGATGCTGCCAAAAGAGCTATCAGAAAAACATTTTTCACTGATTGAAAATCAAAATCGAGCTGTAATGACATTCGATTTTGATTGTGATGAAGATGGAAATATTCGAGATTATGAAATTTATCGTTCGATCATTAAAGTAAGAAAAAATTTGACATATCAGAATGTTGATGACGAAATTCAAGGGGAAAGTCCATTTTGGATTCCTCTTTGGGAATTTGCTCAAAAACAGAAACAAATTCGAATTGAAAATGGGGCTTTAGATTTAGAAAGAAAAGAGATTAAACTTGATATTTCAAACCCAGAAGAAATACAAATTCAAACAGTTCGAACAAATTCACCTTCTTCAGCACTGATTCAAGAGTTAGCTATTTTAACTAATAGTACTGCTGCTCAGTTTTGCCAGACAAATGAGCTTGTAGGAGCATATCGAACTCAAGCTCCATACACAATAACACGAGAATTAGAGGAAGGAGAGAAGCCAACACTGCAAGACTTACAAATTAAAGGTGCAAGAATTTCACTACAACCAAGTGTACATTCTGGATTAGGTGTTGATAGTTATATTCAGGCCACTTCTCCAATTAGGCGGTTTATTGATTTAATTACTCAAAAATCAATTTTTTATCACTTAGCAGAAGAGAAAAACCTTTACTCTGAAGATGATTTACTTCCTTGGGCAAAAACTTGTGAGGAAACTCAAAAGGAATATACTCAATTGGAAAGAGCACTAATTAGTCATTGGAAGTTAAAATACTTAGCTCAACATATTGGTGATGAATTTAATATGGTTTTTGCTTTCTACTTAAAAAATGGGAAAGCATTAGTTCGAATTTACGATCTTGATTTTAGTATTGACTTAGCTTTAGATGGAATTGAAGAAAAAGAAGAATTTATTGGGAAAATTGAGCAAGTAAACTCAGATTACCATCGTCTTGTTATTTCCAAGGTAGAAAAGTTAGAAGATGTAGCTAACGAATTATCTTAGAAAATTGAAGTAACCGTTTATTTTGAGTCATTGTTTTGAAAAGACAAAAATATGAGGATACTGAAGTTAAAATTATTCAAGCTGCAATGCAAATATTTTCAGAAAAAGGTTTTAAGGCTGCAACTACAAAAATCATTGCAAAAGAAGCCCAAGTTAGTGAAGTAACATTATTTCGCCATTACAAATCAAAAAGTGAGCTTTTTCAACAAATTTTAAAGCAACTTACTGATAAAGGTTTTTGTTCTTCAACTATTATTAATGAATCGCTTGATCCAGTTGATGGAGTTCGCTTTTTAATTTTAAAAATGTTTGAAATCTTTGAAGAACATTCACAAGCTTTACGATTATTGTTATACGCATTAATTGATGATGAAGTTACAGGATTTGAAGATGTTTTTGTTAAAAATAATATTATACCTGGACTGCAATTTTTGACAGGAATATTTACAGAATTACAAGCAACAGGGAAAGTATCAAAAAAAGTAAAACCATCTATGATGGCTGAACTTTTAATTGCTCAAGTTTTTGGAGTGTTGGAAAATAGACGTTTTATGCAACACTCTCCAATTGCAAAAGAAAAAAAAGATGAATTGTGCGAAGCAATTATGGAAATTTATATTTTTTCTTAAATTGCAAATCTAAGTAATAGTCTTTGAATAAACTGAATCAAAACTAAAGCAAGGATAGGAGAAATATCCATTCCTGCAAAAGAAGGAATAATGCTTTGAATTGGTTTTAATATCGGGTCTGTTATTTTGTGGATAAACCGCACAATAGGATTCATAGGATCGGGGTTAATCCAAGATAAAATTGCTCGAATAATAATTGCGAAACTGCAAATTGATAAGAGTAAATGTAGAATCGTAATAATTGGATTTCCAGTTTGTATAAACATAGTTCAAGTTCCTTTTTTAAAATGGGATTAGTCTGCTTTTATTATCGTGATAAAAAATAAAAACATTGTAAAGATCGAGTCTAGAAATCAATGAATAAAGATATTCAAAATATACTAGTTAATAACCTTGATCATATTTTATTAACATGGTTCATTCTTGATGAAGATAATCATATTATCCATTGGAGTGAATCAACACGAAAGCTATTTGGATATGAACAAGAAGAAGTTCTAAATCAACCTGCAAAAATGCTTCTTCCTGGAGGAGTTCAGGAAGTTAATTTTTCAATGTTGGTTTCTGACTTATTGCATAATGATGAACTGATCAACCATCGAATTCAGTTTCAGAAAAAAGATGGAATTATTTTAGAAACTGAAGCCACAGTAAAACATCTAAAAGAGGATAGCCATTCCTATTGGCTGGTTACACTCAATAACATCACAGAAATTATAGGTTTACAGAAGTTAGTTTATTCTAAGATGGATCGATTAGAAAAAAAACTAGCTTTTGTTGATGATGATTCTTTTGGAAAATCAACGGAAGATATCTATGATGCAATTCTTGTTTCTGTGACTGCTGGTCAAGGATTACGATTTAATCGAGCTTTTTTGTTTATTGTTGATGATAAAAAAAAGGAATTACAAGGAATCCAAGCAATTGGTCCTGCGTCTCCTGAAGAAGCTGGAGCAATTTATCAAAATTTTGGGTTAGGTCCTAGAACATTGATTGAAGCCATTGAGCTGTATCAAAATTCAGAAGGACAAAAAGATGATGTTGTAAACCGTTTAGTAAAAGATATTCAGATTAGTTTGGATGATGATGAACATATTTTAATCCAGACGTTGAAAAATCGACTTTATGCAGTTATTGATGATCAAACAGAAGGTGAATCTGTTGAATGGTTACGAAACCATTTTGGAATGGATGAATGTATTGTTGTGACTTTATCATGGCATGGTCATCCAATTGGAGTAATTATCGCAGATAATCAAATTACTCATAAAAATATTACTAATCGAGATATTCAAGGTCTCACTAGTTTTGCTCATATTGCAGGTCATGCAATTGAAACTATTGAATTATTAAATTTATTAGAAGAAAATATTGTTCAAGTAAGAAGTGCGAATAAATCTCTTAAAGAAAGCCAAGCACAACTAGTTGAACGAGAAAAGTTAGCAGCCGTTGGTGTTTTAATGGCTCAGATGGCTCATGAAGTTCGAGGACCTCTAGCAATTATTGGTGGATATGCGAGGCGAGTGTTTAATCAACTGAATGAAGTTGATTTTCACTATGATCCATTAGGACGAATTGTTGATACAGTCAAAACTCTTGAGTCAGTACTTCGAGATATTTTAGAGAAAGTACATCCTGAAGAGGAAGAGGAGTGTTATTCTGATATTCATAAAATTATCAATAAGGTAATGAACTTGCTAGATCAGGAAATTCACTCACGAGAAATCTCTGTAAATTTGAATATTCAGGGTGATCTTCCAAAAATTCGCATTAAAGAGCATCATTTGTTTGAAATTATTAATAATTTAGTTAAGAATGCTTTAGAAGCAATTGATAAAAATGGTTTACTAGCTATTTCTGCAATAAGTTCAGAAAATGGAGTTGTAATTAATGTTAAAGATTCTGGTACAGGAATTCCGCCAGAAAAAAGAAAAAAATTATTTACACCATTTTTTACAACGAAAAGAACTGGAACTGGGCTTGGACTTTCTATTGTGAAAAAGCTTTTAGATGAATACAATGGGACGATTAACGTTTTTTCTGCACCAAATACAGGATCAACATTTACGATTTCATTTCCTCTATAATGTGACACAAATTTTGATCCACCAAAAAACTTGAGGGAGGGTATATGCCTAAGTATGAAAGTAAATTATTAATTATCGACGATGATGATAACATGAGATTCCTATTGGAATCTGAGTTTAAAGATTTGGGTTATAATGTAACAGCGGCAGATTCGGCGTTTACAGGCCTTCCATTGTTACAAAAAGGAGATTTTGATTTGGTTATTTTAGATATTAAAATGCCAGGCATGGATGGAATTGAGGCATTAGGCCGAATTGTAGGAACAAAAAGAGGCTTACCTGTAATTATTCATAGTGCTTATAGTCATTATAAAGAAAATTATTTGACTTGGAGTGCTTCTGCATATGTTGTGAAGAGTTCTGATTTAACTGAGTTAAAAAATACGGCAGTAAAATTAATTGAAGAAAAAGAAGCAACACAATAAATTTAATAGATTAGGTTATAAATACTCTTGGAATTGAGAGAGTATTTTTTTTGTTAGTGACAGGATATTAATAACGATTTTAGCTAGATAGAACATAAATTTAGAGGAGCATAGTATGGATTTGCGGGAAAACAAAGTTTTGACCTTTATACTTGCTGGTGGAAAGGGGACACGTTTATACCCTTTAACCAGAGATCGGACTAAACCCGCAGTTCCTTTTGCAGGGCGATTTCGGATTATTGATTTCGTACTTTCAAGTTGTATTAATTCGGGTTTACGACAAATTTATGTTTTAACACAAACTAAGAGTCAGTCACTTGATGAACATATTCGTAGTGGGTGGGGATTCCTTTACCACGAACTACGAGAGTTTATTGCGACAATTCCTCCTCAGCAGAAAATTTCAGAGGATTGGTATTCAGGAACAGCGGATGCTATTTATCAAAATATGAACTGTTTGCAAGATCATAAACCAGAACATGTTTTGATTCTTTCAGGAGATCATATTTACAACATGGATTTCAATGAGTTGGTACAACAACATATTGAAACTGATGCTGATCTTACTGCTTCTGTATTAACAATTAAAAAAGATGAAGCTTCTGAATTTGGTGTACTTGCAATGGACAAGGATAATCGAATTACAGAGTTTATTGAAAAGCCTCAAGATCCTTCAATTATTCCAGGTGAAGGTGATGACTGTTATATTAACATGGGAATTTATCTGTTCAAAACAGACGCCCTTGTTCGTAATTTGTCAGAAGATGCTCGAAGAGATTCAGACCATGATTTTGGAAAAAATATTATTCCAAATATGTTGAAAAACTATAAAGTAAATGGTTTTGAATTTGTAAAAAGCCGTTTTGGACAGTATTGGCGAGATGTTGGAACCATTGCAAGTTACTATGATGCCAATCTTGATTTCTTGTCAGATTTAGGAAAGCATGTATTTAGTCCACCAGATTGGAGAATTCGAACTCTTGGTGAACAGCTTCCACCATCATATTTTGATGATGCAGGTTTAGAACATGCTGCTGTTGGAACTGGGTCTAATCTTACAAAATGTAAAGTGATCAATTCAATCATTGGTCGAAATGTTGTGATTGAAGAAGGAACTGAAATTCGAGACTCTATTATTATGAGTAACGCTCGAATTGGAAAGAACTGTAAAATCAAAAAAGTAATTTTTGATCATGATGCTCATATTCCAGACAATATTGAAATTGGATACAACAGAGAAGAAGATATGAAGAGATTCTTTCTTTCTGATGATATTGTTGTTCTTCCAAAATATTATCGATACGAATAAAATCAAAAAGGTTTGTGTAATTAATTTTATGCAAACCTTTTTTTATCCTGTATTACCTCAGCAAATTCCAGCTTTAGAGTATTATTATAGAATAGTTCTTGAGTTAAGGACTAGTAAGAGAAATTAAAATTTTGTAGACTACCAACTTTTCCTACCTAGATATTCTCCATTATTGAGCTTTGCTCAAAAGCACCTTCGATAAAATTAGTCATGATTAGACTAAGAAAAAAGAAAAAGCCTGAAAAAAAAGACTCTTCTAAGTTAATAAATACGCCTGAACATCAAAAAACAATTCGAAATAGAATAGGATTAATTATTTTTCTAACTATTTTGATAGGAGTTTTATTATCATTTGATTTCTATAAAAGAGAGTTCCAAAATTGGAATACGATTGATAAAAATTTAAATATTTTTTTATTAATCAATATCAATGTTATTTTACTTGTAACTGTGACTCTTTTACTTCTTCGAAATTTAATTAAGCTCTTTTATGAGAGGAAAAAACGTCTTTTAGGATTTAAGCTAAAAAGTAAATTAACATTTGCTTTTATTTTAGTAGCTGTTCTTCCAATGATTATTTTCTTTGCAATTACAAATCGATTTTTAACTAATAGTCTGAATTTTTGGTTTCAAGGACAATATTCTGTTGTCTTAAAAAGTGCTGCAATTGTTGTAAAGAATTTTAGTGAAAATTGGGGTCGAGGTTTAACTCATTATGGAAATGTTGTTGTTTTAGATTTATTAAAAGAAAAAATTCCTCCAAATGGAGAGGAAGAGTGGTTTCAAAGTAAACTATTTCGTTATCGTTTAGATGGAATTATTATTTATGATAAAAGTTTAACACCTCAAAATAAATGGTTCTCAGGTAAGAAAAAAGCAGAACTTTGGACTCCAATTGATAAAGTAACTCTACAAAAAGGAATTTCTTCCTCATTATTGCGTTTTGATCAGAAGGTAAAAGACGGACATATTTATCGTGCAATTGTACCCGTTAAATTTCGGGAACATACTACATATTTAGAGGTTGTTCGTATTCTTCCAGGTTCTTGGTATTCTGATCTTGAGACTGTAAGAAAAAGGTTAGGTGAGTATGAAAACTTATTGTTATTGGAAGATCCGATTCGTACCAATTACACAACTTACCTACTTCTAATTGCGATCCTGATTATTTTTACAAGTACTTGGTTTGGCTATTACCTTGCTCGAAATATTGTTGTTCCTATTGAAACTCTGGTTGATGGAACCCGAAGAATTGCAAAGGGTGATCTTGATTTTCAAATTGAGTTAAAATCAGATGATGAAATTGGCATGTTGCTAAAGTCATTTAATATCATGACCAAGGATTTAAAACTTGGAAGACAACAATTAGCTGAAAGTCAAAAAGAATTAATTGATTCCCATCAAGCCCTAGAAGAAAGAAATATTTTTGTTGAATTAGTTGTACAAAATATCCAACCAGGTGTTCTATCCATTGATAATTCAGGATTTGTTCATACAGTAAATCCCTACATTATGAATCTGTTTGATATTAAATCAGCAAAAACAAGAAAAAAGCATTACCGCACTTTGTTGAATAAAGAGCAGTTATCATTCTTTAATGAGTTGGATGATTTATTAACCAATTCCAGCGAAAAATTAGTAAAAAAAGATTTTCATTTAACTCAGGGAAAGAAAAAAATTCATCTTTCTATGCAATTGTTCCAGCTCAAAAATCATCTCGAAGAGCCAATGGGAAAATTGCTTGTTGTTGAAGATATGACAGAACTGGATCGTTCTACGAGAGCAAGAGCTTGGAGAGAAGTTGCAAGAAGAATTGCTCATGAAATTAAAAATCCATTAACTCCAATTCAGCTTTCTGCACAACGAATCCGTAGAAAATATTTAGATGAAATAGAGAGCTTCGAGTTGCTTGATAGCTGTACAACCACAATTATTAATGAGGTTGATGGTTTAAAAAAAATGGTGAATGAATTTTCTAAATTTGCAAGAATGCCAGAGATTAATCCTTCACCAATGAATATCAATCGAGTGTTACAAGAAGTATATGATTTATTTAAGCCAGGAATATTGTCTACAATTGGGCTTGAAATGTCGATTGACCCAAAAACTCCAGATACATTATTAGATGCTGAACAAATGAAAAGGGTATTTACTAATCTTATGGATAATGCCATATCCGCAATGGAGGGTGAAGGCAAGATTGAGTTAATTTCTTCATACTTTAAGCATTTGAAAATGGTTGTAGTCCATGTAAAGGATAATGGTTGTGGAATTCCTAGTCATATTGTAAATCGAATTTTTGACCCTTATGTTACATCAAAATCTGAAGGAACGGGTTTAGGATTAGCGATTGTACAACAAATTGTATCAGATCATGGGGGTTTTGTTCGACTGTCTGAAAATAAACCTCAAGGAACCATTTTTACCATTGAACTACCAGTCTAATTCTAAAAACATTGATTACTAATTAGTTACTTTATTATGCCTCAAAAAATTCTAATTGTTGATGATGAAAGCTCTATCAGGAATTTAATTAAAGATATTCTTGATGATGAAGGATATGAGACTCAAGTCGCAAAAGATGGAGAGTCTGCAAAACAAATTCTTCGAAAAAATGAAGATTTTAATGTAGTTCTTCTTGATATTTGGATGCCAGGAATTGATGGAATGCAAGTATTAGAGTGGATCAAAAAAAATTATTCATGGTTGCCTGTTGTGATGATGTCAGGGCATGGAAATATTGAAACCGCAGTGAAAGCGACAAAAAAAGGTGCTTATGATTTTATTGAAAAACCGCTTTCATTGGAAAAAATACTAATTACGTTGAGTCATGCTTTAAAAGAATCAAATTTAGAACGTGAGAACGAAGAACTTCGTGGAAAGCAACAGCAGCGTTATGACATTATTGGGGAAAGTCTTCAGATTCAGGAAATTCATGAGCAAATCAAGATTGCGGCACCTACTAATGGATGGGTTTTAATTCATGGTGAAAATGGAACGGGAAAAGAATTAGTAGCTCGTCAAATTCACATGCAGAGTTTGAGAAAAAAGAAGCCTTTTGTTGAAGTAAATTGTGCTGCTATTCCTGAAGAATTGATTGAAAGTGAGTTATTTGGTCATGAAAAAGGCTCTTTTACTGGAGCGACAACTCGAAAAATTGGAAAGTTTGATCAAGCAAATGGAGGAACTCTGTTTCTTGATGAAATTGGAGATATGAGTCTTAAAACTCAAGCAAAAATTCTTCGGATTTTACAAGAACAACGATTTGAAAGAGTTGGTGGAACACAAATTATTGAAGTAGATGTTCGGATTATTGCGGCATCAAATAAAGACTTACTTGCTGAGATCGAAAAAGGAAATTTTCGAGAAGATTTATATTATCGCTTAAATGTGATTCCACTCGAAGTTCCGCCATTAAAAGAAAGAATGGATGATATTCCTATTTTAGTAGAGTATTTCTTAGACCAATATTCAAAAAGTAATAGTTACTCAAGAAAAACGATGACTGTAAAAGCAATGAACGTATTGCAACATTATAACTGGCCAGGAAATATTCGAGAGCTTAAAAATATTGTAGAAAGAATGGTGATTATGGTTCAAGGATCTTCTATTAATATAGAACATATTCCTCCTGTAATTCGAATGGCAGAACAAAGTATGTTTCAAGTATCCAACTTTCCAAATACATTTCGAGAAGCGAGAGAGTCTTTTGATAAGCAATTTCTTGAAATGATGTTGAAGAAAAATAATTGGAATATTTCAAAAACAGCAGAGTGTATTCATCTTGAACGAAGTAATTTGCATAAAAAAATTAAATTATTAGATATTGTTGTTCCTAAAAATTAACAAATACTGAATCAACAATTTATTTTTTTGTGAGACTTCTAGAATGACCCAAGTAAATACAGATAATAGTCGATATACAGTTACACAACTTCTGATTCCTCATAAAAGTACAATTGAAGATTTACGACTTTCAATTGATTATATGGATGAGGCTTTGATTCGACTTCTTGCTGAACGATTTCGTTCTGTTGCGAAAGTGTGTGTTCATAAAAATTATCAAAAAATTTCTCCTGAATACTCAACAAAAAGAGAAGAAGATTTTCAAAAAACAAAAACGGTTGCAGAACAATTAAACTTAAACATTGAATTCATCCAAGATCTCTTCCAGCGAATTTATAAGGAAGGTGTGCAATTAATGGATGATATGAAACTGCACCAACCTGATTTAAAATTAGATGATTTATATTATGATATTGGTGGAGTAGAAAGCATTATTGATAGTATTTTTCATCTTGATTTATCAATTTGCTATTTATTGGCAGAGCGTTTCCGAGTTGTTTCGAGAGTTGGAATCTTCAAAAAGAAATCTAACCTTAAACCATTGGCTGTAAAACGATGGGAAAAAATTATAGAAAGTCGAACAGCACTAGGATCTTCAATGGGGTTACATCGTATTTTTGTTGTTGACCTGCTAAATTTAATTCACAAAGAAGCATTACGAATGGAAGCTAATATTATTGGTGGTTAATTTCTATCCAAGAAGCATGTAGTAATTCTTGAATTAAAAATTGATGATATTGGAGAAATTGTTTTTGAACTCCAATATCATATAATTTTTCTACTGTTGTTGTAATATCAACATTTCTTTTTTGTGCTCCTAGTTTTAAAATATGTAATTTTTGAGAAAGCATTTCTAATGTAGTTTCTTGATTCTCTAAAGAAATATCTTTTTGCGAAAGAACCTTTACCATGCTGTAAATTCTAAATCGATCCATTGCAGGATATTTCTGCGATAATTGATCTTGATGGCCTCCATACTTTATCAACAAAGCCTCTTGCAATAATCCAATTTGTTGCTTCTCTGTAATTCTTAGCCATAAATCATAATCTTCACATGCTCTTAACTGAGTATCAAATCCTTGTTCTTGTTCAAAAAGTTCTTTTGTTAAAATCACAGATGATGGCGAAATTGTACAAAGTGTAAGGCTTTTTTCATAAATCCATCCTTGCTCTTTTTTATATTTCTTAGGTGGATTAACTTGTTTACCATTTCGAATCCAAATTTCTTCTGTTTGTAAAATTTGAATGTCTGGATTTTCTTGGATAAATTGTACCTGTTTTTCTAGCTTTTTTTTCTGCCATTGATCATCAGAGTCAAGAAAGGCAATCCAATTTCCTGTAGCATTTGCTACTCCTAAGTTTCTTGAGTAGCTAACTCCTTCATTTTGACTATTTTGAATTAACTTAATATGAGGGAACTTTTGTTGAATTTGAATGCAACTATTATCTGTAGAGGCATCATCAACAACAATAATTTCATGAGCTGAATGGGTTTGTTCTTGAACTGATTGAATACATTCAAGAACCGTTTTAATTCGATTATAAGTTGGAATAATAACAGAAATTCGAGTCATAAAATGGGATATAATCAGTTTTAAGAATAAAATTGATGAATAATTTCACGAGAAATGAGGTCATCTGCATTTCCAAAAGTCTGTTTTACACAACCATCAATAATTGAATCTCGGTTATTAAAAACAGATTTATTATCAATGTTAATAAAAACATTACTCAAAATTACTTGATGATACTGTTCCATCATGTGTGGATCATTTTCAATTTCTTGATAATTAATCTCTCCAATATAAATTAAAATAATAGAGTTATGAGATTGATTTGGACGAAATTGATTTTTAATTAATGTATCTTTATATCGACAAGCTGTAAGTGCATCCTGAAATGAGAATGTTGCAGGTAAATAAACAAAACGATCATTCAAATTTCCTAACCAAATCTCTTTAACTCGATCTTTTACTCCTTGCAATCCATGAACAGTTGCACGACTAAACTGAACTTTTCTATTGGTTACAACAGCGGGAGCACAAGCATTTACATATTTTTCAGAAAGTAACACAAATGCAGAGTTAACATTTTTTTCTGTATGACTCTGAGCAGCTTTAATATCATCCATACAATAACTACCATAAATAAATTGAGGATATTTATAGCGTTTTCGAAAGAATGTATTTTGAATTTTTTTCGAAAGGTTTTTCTCTAAACCTGAGATTTCTGTGTAAAAAAGATTGGCTCGTTTAAGAAGACGTAATTCTCTTTCAACATCAGGAATATATTGATTTTTAAGTAATGCACGAGTTGATGGAAGTGTTTTTGACATTGTAATCGTTTCAAGATGATCTTCTTGAGATTTCAAAAACTCTAAATCTTCTTCTTCTGCCTTAATTTCTGCTGTTAAACTAACAACTCCAATTTTATAATTGAGCAACTGTTTATACGTTTCATGAAGATCAGAACGATATTTTACTTTTGAAAGAATTTCTTCATAATCAGAAATTTGATCTATATTTTCTTGCATTGTTTCTTTCTTAAAAACTTGCAAGTTATCATTCATCATCCCACGAAGTTGGAATAATTCCTCTTTAATTTCTTTAGGGATTGCTTCTGTTTTTCGAAGTTGCTCCTTAATTTGTTCTCTCTCATTAGGATTAATGAGTAAAATTTGAATAACATTTTTAAGGAGTTGTTGTTTTCGAACTTGGATATCAATATCCGCAATTTCAGACTGCTTTTTAAATAGTTTTGTCTCAAGATTACCAAATTTAAAATAAATAATTTGATGCTCTCGAATTGATTCTTGTAGTTGTTCAATTTGATCTAAAAAGAACTGGATATATTCTTGTAGATCTCCTTTGTCCTTTCCTTTTTCTTGGAATAACTCACGATATGAAAGCTTTCTCCATCGAATAATACTGTCTTTTAAGTCTTCTTGAACACTTATAATTTCTTTTTGAAGTTTACTTTTATTTTGGGTATTAATTGTAGTTGAATTTAATTCTTCTTGTTTTTGCTGAAGTTGTTCTTCATCCCATTTAAGCATGGTACGAATTTCCGCACTTATAGTACTTAACATTTGAATCTCAGCTTGGGCAAATTGAGCCTTTAAGTACTGAGAAGAGTAATTAAGCACTTTTGTATAATAAGCATTTGCAGACTTTCTTAATTGCCCCAAAGAATTATAAACAGGAAGAATACTTTTCTTTTTAATTCCATTTAATTCTAAAATTGGAAACTTTAGGTGTTCAACCTTTTCTAAAGTTGTTTCCATAACTTCATCTAGTCCTTCAGGTGGAATTTTCTCACCTAATAAATCTTCAAAACGTTCCAAGTATTCATTAAAAATATGTAGTACTTTATCATATTCTATTTGTAGCTTCTGAATATCCTCCTCTTTACTTTGAAGGTGCTCTTGATACATTTTAGTAATATCATCCAGCAACTTTTTATATACAGATTCTTTATTTTGAGGATTATCAAGAAAAGCTACTTGTTCTTTTAGTTTCTGCAATTTTTCATCAAGAACGAATCCAACTTCAGCAAGAGTATGTTTATACTGATGATAGAAACTAGTATCTTGTTTTTGCATGGATTCTAAAACTTTTTGTGTAAATCCACGAATAAATTGGATAAAAAATTGGTTCTCTAACTCATCTCCTTTAAAAATATTACTTTTTAATAAAGATTTTATTGAAAATGCAGGATAAGACGTTTCATCATAATGAGTTTGAGTATCTTTTTCGTTAGAAAAGACAATAACATCAGGTTCAAATGAAGGAATTTGAATTGTAGAGGCAATATTTTTTTGGTAAAAAATCATGTTGCGAATAATTACCAATGCTTTCAAAACTAGTTTTCTTTTATAAAAAAACTGAAAATTCTCACCTATAAAATCCTTGGTTTCATTATCAAGATGAAGATCACTATTTTCTAATTCTGTACTATCTTCTTCAGGTATTTCTTCAGCGTTTTCAACATCTAACTCATCATTCCATTTTTGATAGATATCAAGTTTAAAAAAGTCATCCATATACTTAATTAAACTTTCTAATTCCGTTTCAATCTTAATTAAATCTTCTAGGGAAACTTTATCTGTATCTTTATTATTTAAAAAATTTAGAGTGTATTTTACTCGTAAATCAAAACTTTCTTTTTTGAAATAAGGAACATCCGATACATTTACAATACTTTCAAAGTAATTATAAACTGTATCAAAAATTTCTTTCCGCTTTTGGTATAACTGATCAGGATTATTAATATCTTTTGAGTCATACCCTACTGTATAAATTGGAAATTGGTATTGTCCTAATAGCTTCAGGTTTGACAACACCAATTCAGACATCAAATCACCAGCAACAACAAATTTCTTTTTAAGAATAATAGACTCAATTGTGGTAAGTTTTACCTTATTCATCATTTCTGCAAGCTGATATGAAAACATAAAAGCATGCTTAATTGCTTCTTCACCACTTTCTATTGGGATTGCTTGGTCTATTGTTGCTGACTCCTCTCCTTTGTACAGCTTGATTTGATGAAAATTTTGAATATGTGAATCTTCATGATTAATTGAAGAATCAAAAATAATTTGTTGAGTATGTAAATTAACATCAAAAAACGGATTGTTTTTAAAAATAATTTCTTTGGGGCCGTTTTGAGTTTTGATACGAATAAAATCAATATCGGTAATTGAATTAAAATCAATTCCGATATTTTTTGAAATAAATTTAGATGGGTGAATTACTTCACCTTTAATACTAATTCCTAAAATTTTAGGATCTTGAACACTTGCAATTTTAAGACTTACAACATCTTTAACAGATAAATATAAAGTATTAACTGATTTACTGGCATTTTGAGTAATTTGCTTTGGAGTATTAAATTGTCCAAGTACTTTATTCAGAGAACCAAATGCAAAAGGTAAAACTTTTTTAGTTCCATCAGTTTGAGGAACGATTAACTGTATTTCAGAAAAAAATGGTTTATCAAGAACAATTGGTTTTGGTTGTTGGGTTTGAATTTCTGCTAGTTCTTCAGGTGTATTGAATGTTCTCCATACATCCTTAAGATTTTGTTTTGTATAGACTTCAATAAAACGTTTTGTGCCACTATCTTCAGAAAGAAAATCTTGAAGATAACTTAGTAAATCTTTCTTTGAAAGGTGAGTAACAATTTTTGGAATATAGGTTGTATTTTTATGATTGAAGTTAAAAGCAATATCAAAATAGTTTTTAATATTCTTAACTTGAATATTTGTTAAAACTAAACCAAGAATTTCTTGTGTAGAAGTTTGAAACTTTTCTTGGAAATTTTGAATATCTGATGTCGTAATTGAATCACCAACTGGATGAATAATTTTAAGAGAAACTAGGCGATTATATTCCGCAGGAATATAATCTGAAATCAAGTTTCCATTAACACAGAAAATGGTCATCGGAGTTTTCATATCCATGACCTTCAAAGGAGTCTTTTTTAACTGAGCATGTGCAATTTTTCGAATATGCTCTAAATCTTCTGAGGTTGTTTCAATTAATAGGTCAAAGTAATGATGCATTATTCTATAAAGTTGTATTGTTTTGAATTTGTTCTACTTTAGAGTTTAGTTCTATCTTTTTCTCTTGCTCTATAACTGCTTCTGCTTCTTCTGCGGCGTAAAACTGTTCCTGATAAGAGTCAACAAAAGTTAAAAAGATTGTGATGATGAGAGGGCCGTAAAAAATTCCAGCCATTCCAAAAACACTAAGTCCACCTAAGATACTAAAAAATACAAGTAATGAGTTAATTTGAACTCTTTTTCCAATAAACTGAGCTTTGAACCAATTCTCTGTTAAAATAGAGATTACTGTGCAATAAATAAACAGAACAATTGAAGCAATAACTTTTCCTTTAAAATAGAGATAGATACATGCTGGAATATAAATAATAGAAATTCCTACTAACGGAATAAAAGCAAGAACAACCATAAATGTTGTCCACAACAGTACTGATTGAATTCCCGCAATCCAAAAACCAACGCCTGCAAGTGCTCCTTGAATTAAACCACCAAGACCGTTACAAACAAGAGTTACATAATTCATCTGATTAAATTTTTCGATGATGTACTCTTCATCACTATCTGGTAGCGGAGACAGTTTAAGCATAAATTCTTTAATTCTAGCTCCATCTACAAAAAAAGCATAGATAACAAGAAGCATAATTGTGAATTTAAAAAGAAAGGATAAAATATTTGTAACCCAAGAATTCACTGTTTCAAGCAAGTAAAGACTAAACTTTTGAGCACCTTCAAAGATTTTTGTCTCAATCATTTCAAGATTAATTTCAATCTTAAGAAGAGTTAGTGTTTTTTGAAACAAAGGAGTTAGTTTATGGTCTCCAAAAAATAATTCTTTTAAACTATCTTTAGTTAAGGTTGTTTTTAATAGCTCGTAGACACCAAATACTTCTGATGAAAGTTGGATTACAATATAGATGATAGGAATAAAAATAATAAATATAATTAAACTACAAGCAAGAGCAGCAGAAAGTCTTTTAGATAATTTAAATTGCTCAACACCTAAATCCATAACAGGATAAAAAACCCCTGCAATAATTGCTGCAAAAATAATAGAGTCAATATAACTCCAAAATATGTAACCCACCAAAAACAGACAACATAGGAATAAAAATACAAAATAAATTTTAATAATGACTTTTGTGTTCATTGAGAACTCTTCACTTTAATTAACATTTAATAATATCATTACGTTATATAGCACTTCTTGACCATCTAATGAAGATTTCATAAGGTGCATTCGTTCATTTCAACAGGATATGAAGTCTTCATAGTTATTAAAAATAATAAAAGTGTGCTACTAATTTTTTTTTATAAAACCACACAATCATTTAAAAAACAAACAGTTAAATAATTTATGTTGGCAGCCTTATTATACGAAACTTATCCCTACCAAATTTTCAAATCGGTTCTCTTTCGTGCAGGAATGGGGTATTTGACAACATACTTCTTAGTCGCACTAGTAATGCCAAGAGTTATCCATCTTTTTCGACGGATGGGAATTACTTCTGATTTCAAAAAAGTAGATAAGAGTGATGGCCCATATGAAGGAGCAACTCCAATTATGGGAGGAATTGTATTAATTTTATCCATTATTATTTCATCACTTTTATGGGCATGGATGAATAAATATACAGTGTCATTATTAATTATGCTTTTTTCTTTTGGAATGGTTGGCTTAATTGATGATGCAGCAAAAGTTTTTCATCGCTTACGAATTGAAGCAGGAGAAGAAGAAAAAAAATCATATGCAGATAAGGCTGATGGAATCAGTGGGAAAATTCGCTTATTACTTGAGTTTGGTGTTACAACTACTGTGATTCTAAGTATCCATTATTTTTTTGGTGGACTTGATCTTCATTTACAAATTCCAATGGTTCCGATTAAAACGTGGCTTCCTCTTATTCCTGAGTATATTTACCTGCCATTAATTATTTTAGTAATTGTAGGTGGAAGTAATGCTGTAAACCTAACTGATGGTTTAGATTCACTGGCGACCATACCTATTATTACAAGTACTTTTTTTATTGTAGCAGTTGCATATATTATGGGGGACGAGGTTTGGAGTAGTCGTCTAAAAGTTCTCCATATTTCAGAGGCAACAAAAGAAGTGGTTGTTTTTGCTATTATTTTGATTGGTGCAGGAGTTGCCTTTCTCAAATTTAATTCTCCTCCAGCAGCAATTTATATGGGAGATGTTGGATCATTGGGATTAGGTGCTGTTTTATGTACCATGTTTGTTTTTGTGAAAGCAGAGTTATACTTACCATTTGTAGGTGCAATTTTTGTAGTTGCGGCATTAAGTACAATTATCCAACGATTGTGGTTTAAATTTGCTCTTTGGAAGTTTGGTCGAGAATGGGCTGAAAAAAATCGCTTTTTTTATCGAGCACCCTATCATCACCACTTACAAACACTATTGACTCATCGTAAACCAAACGTTCGATCTGTATTTCACGGAATTGTACGTCGATTCGGTATTCATAAGGTTAAAGGTGAAGACCGATTTACTTCTAATGATGATGTAAATAATAAAGTAATTTGGAATCAACATATTAAATCTATTTGGTTACTTGTTATTGCCTTAATTATTTTCTTTAAAGTTCGTTAATTTTTGGAAAAAAGAACATGATTGATATTAAAGTCCTTCGTAATAATCCTGAGATTATTGAAGCTTCTCTACAAGCAAGGGGAGCTAGCATTGATTTACAAGAAATCCTTAATTTTGATACACAACGAAAAGAAATCATTCAGGAAGTTGAATCACACAAGAAAACTCGAAATGAGGTTTCATCAAAAATCGGGAAAGGACTAATTTCTGGTGATGAAAAGCAACAAGCCATTCAGGATGTTCGAGTAATTGGCGACAAAATTAAAGAAGGAGATGCACAATTACGAGATCTTGATGAAAAAATTCGTCAAGGATTGTTATGTATTCCAAATATTTTGCATGAAGATACACCAGTTGGAAAATCTGAGAATGATAACCCTGAAATTAAAAAGTGGGGAAAAATTCCAGAATTTTCTTTCGAACCAAAACATCATGCTGATTTAGGTGCAGCTCTTAATATCTTTGATGCTCCTCGTGGAGTAAAGATTGCTCAGAGTCGTTTTACATTATTAAAGAAAGCTGGAGCACAATTAGAAAGAGCATTAATTAACTTCATGCTTGATGTTCACACGACAGAACATACTTATGAGGAAGTGCTTACTCCTTTCTTAGCAAATAGTACTAGTATGACTGCAACAGGACAGCTTCCGAAGTTTGGGGACGATATGTTCAAAACAGAGGATGATCTTTATTTGATTCCAACGGCTGAAGTTCCTATAACTAATATTCATCGGGATGAAATTCTTCAAGAAAAAGAATTACCGATTTATTATGTAGGTTATACTCCTTGTTTTCGACGAGAAGCTGGTTCTTATGGGAAAGATACAAAAGGATATATCCGACAGCATCAATTTAATAAAGTAGAGATGGTTAAGTTTGTTCATCCAGAAAACTCATTGGATGAATTAGATAAATTGCTTGTGAATGCAGAAACGATTCTACAAAAATTGGAGCTTCCATATCGAGTTGTAGCTCTTTGTTCAGGTGATATAGGGTTTGGTGCTGCAAAGTGTTATGACATTGAAGTATGGTTACCTTCTGAAAATCGTTACCGAGAAATCTCTAGTTGTTCTAACTTTCTAGACTTTCAAGCAAGAAGAGCAAATATTAAATTCAAACCTAAAGCAGGTGGAAAACCACAACTTGTACATACAATAAATGGCTCTGGACTCGCTGTTGGTAGGACTTTATTAGCTGTTTTAGAGAATTATCAGCAAGAAGATGGATCAATAAAAATACCAAAAATTTTAATTTCTTACATGAAAGGGTTGACAGAGATCGCAAAGTTGAATATTCCCTAAATCCAATTCTGCTTCAAAGCACTATTTGAGTTTTGCGGAGGGATGGGTGAGTGGTTGAAACCGGCAGTCTTGAAAACTGCTGAACGCAAGTTCCGGGGGTTCGAATCCCCCTCCCTCTTCCAGACAAACTCAAACTTGAGGCGAAAGAAAAAATTTCGATTTGAAATTCACTGTTGGAGAGATGCCTGAGTGGCCGAAAGGGGCAGATTGCTAATCTGTTGTACTTGCAAAGGTACCTGGGGTTCGAATCCCCATCTCTCCACCATTGAAAAAGCATACGAATTTCGAGTCTTATGCACCCGTAGCTCAGCTGGATAGAGCGTCTGATTGCGGTTCAGAAGGCCGGGGGTTCGACTCCCTTCGGGTGTACCACAGAGTAAAATCCTACTAACTTCATTATATTCTAACTTTTCAATACTTTGTTTTGAAATAGAATCTATTTGTTGTTTGTAGTTGAGGAGAGATGTCCGAGTGGCTGAAGGAGCACGCCTGGAAAGCGTGTATGCGGGCAACTGTATCTGGGGTTCGAATCCCCATCTCTCTACCATAAAAATTGTGGCTCAATCAATTGGAAGATATGAACCGTGTCAGATCCGAGAGGAAGCAGCACTAAGTATCGGAAGGTGTGTTTGAGTCACTTCCCATCTTTATCTATCTATGTTACTGTCCTGTATATTTTCCATACCTCACTAAAACCTCTTTGTTTTACAGTAATATGTCCTATGTAGTTCTTGCTAGGAAACTTCGACCCACACAATTCCACGATTTAGTAGGCCAAGAAATTATTTGGAAGACTCTAATTAATGCTATTGAAGCTGATCGTGTTGCTCACGCCTTTCTCTTTACTGGTGCACGAGGAGTGGGGAAAACAAGTTGTGCAAGAATTCTGACAAAGGCTTTGAATTGCCTTGCTCCCATTAATCACGAACCTTGTAATGAATGTATTAATTGCCAAGAAATTAGCGAGAATATTTCTCCTGATGTAATGGAGATTGATGCGGCATCTAATCGAGGAATTGAACATATTCGTGAACTCCGAAATCATGTAAAGTTTGCTCCTGCAAAATGTAAGTTCAAAACATACATTATTGATGAAGTACACATGTTAACGGTTGAGTCCTTTAATGCTTTATTAAAGACTCTTGAAGAACCTCCTGAGCATGTTAAGTTCATTCTTGCGACTACCGACCCTCATAAAATTCCACAGACTGTTATTTCACGTTGCCAACGCTTTGATTTTGTTCGAATTCCAGTCAAAAAAATGGTAAAATATTTAACATCAGTTGCAGAAAGTGAAGGCATTCAGGTTAGTAGTATTGCATTAGGAATGATTGCAAAAAGTGCAACAGGAGGAATGCGAGATGCTTTAACTTCCTTGGATATGGTTGTTAGTTATTCTGGAACTACAATTCAAGATGAAGATGTTATTCAAATTTTAGGTTTGAATAATTCAATTGAGGTTGATCGTTTATTAGAAGGAATTATCCAAAAGAATTTAAAAGAAACAATTACGATTCTTCATAGATTAGTAGATAAAGGACACTCTCTTTCAACCGTGATTATAGGCTTACTTAGTGCTGTCAAAGATCTAACCTTAGTAAAGTCAATTCCTGATAGTTCTTATCACTGGCGAGATTTACTTCCCGAACAACTTCAACTTTATCAAAAATTAGCAGAACAAACTTCAATGAGTGCTCTACAGCAATATTTTCATGTATTGCTTGAGATTGAAACTCAAATGAAAAAGAGTTCCCAAGCACTGATTTGTGTTGAAATGGGAATCGTGAAATTATGTAGTGTTGATTCTTTAGTTGGTGTTGCAGAAGTTATTGAGCAAATTCGTTCAGTAGCTAAAAAAAAAAAAGGTTCTCAAGGGATTTTAGAGAAACTTCGTGATACAAAGCCAATAATTCAGCCTATAAAAGTTCAAAAGACTCAAAAATTAGAAGATACAATAAATAGTCAAAAAACTGAATCTTTTGTAAAAACAGAAAAAGTACAGGTTTTTACAACTCCAGCAAAAATAAAAGATACAAGCTTTGAAATTCCTGCATATATTGATGAACAACCTCCAGTTGATTATTCTTATCAAAACACACCAAAGTTAGAAAAAATTGTTGAAGTAGCAAAAACAAAGAATCCTAACTTATTGGAAAAAAAAACGAATTTTAAAAGCGTTGAAAAAAGCCCAAGATCTTGGGAAGGATTTGTACAACAATTGAATGTTGTTCTTCCAAAAAGTGCAATTGCAATTCTTCGAAATACACGAATGCAAATATTGAATGATACTACATTAGTATTATCTGATGGCTATTTTGAAGGCTTAATAGAAGAACACAAACAGATTATTAATCAAAAAGTACAAGAGTTTTTTTTTCCTGTAACTCATGTTGAATATACAAGTTCAATTTTTTCTACTGACGAAACATTAACAATTAAAGAAAAAGAAGATTTGATTTATCGGAAAAAAATTCAGAAAATTAAAGATGAAGCAACAAAAGACCAAAATATTCTGATATTTCAGAAATTTTTTCCAAAAAGCCAAATTGTTAATGTTGTTCTTAAAGGATAATGATGATGGACGGAATGAATATAAATGACATTCTTGCAAAAGCAAAAGAATTGCAACAAGGCCTTGCTGAAAAACAGAAAGAAGCAGGAAAACAAACTGTGAATGTTTCTGTTGGTGGTGGGATGGTAAACCTCGTGATGAATGGTAAGATGGAACTTATTTCCATTAACATTGATCCAGAAATTGTAGACCCGAATGATGTTGAGACTTTAGAAGACTTAGTTCGTTCTGCAATTAACGAAGGTATTCGTCAGTCAAAAGATATTCTTTCTGATGAAATGTCGAAGTTAACTGGAGGAATCAAAATTCCAGGGTTTGACACCACATGAATTTACCAGCTTCACTAGAAAATTTAGTATTAGAATTCTCTAAACTTCCAGGAATTGGATATAAAACAGCAAAACGGTTAGCATTCTCATTAATTTTTCGTCCTGAACAAGATGCTCGGGATCTTGCTCAAGCAATTTTGTTAGCAAAAGAAAAATTAGGTGTTTGTTCCACTTGTTTTGGTCTTGCAGAAGATAATGTTTGTCCAATCTGTTCAAATGGAAGACGAAATAAACATCTCGTTTGTGTTGTTGAAGAAGCAAGAAATATTTTTACGATTGAGTCCGCAGGATTTTTCAATGGTGTTTACCATGTTTTGCAAGGTTCAATCTCTCCAATGAATGGAATTGGCCCTGATGATTTAACCATTCAAGTTCTTGAAAATCGAGTTATCGAGCAAGAAGTTAATGAGGTAATTATTGCGACTAATCCTACATTAGAAGGAGAGGCAACAGCACATTATTTGATGGATTGTTTAGAAGGAAAAATTCCTAAAATTTCTCGTTTAGCTCGTGGAATGCCCTCTGGAAGTGACTTAGAACTTACTGATACAAATACTTTAATGCGAGCCTTCGAGGGGCGTACAGAACTCTAAATTATTATGTGGTCACAAGATTTGTACTGGCAGGCATGGAATTTTGCTGCTCATGCACATCATCAACAAAAATATCCAGGAACAGACCTTCCCTATATTGTTCATTTGGGTGGTGTTTGTATGGAGGTGATGACGGCTTTATCTTTTGAGGAAGTTGAAGTCCCAAGTTTAGCAGTTCAATGTGCATTATTGCATGACATATTAGAAGATACATCTGTGACTTACCAAGAGCTGGAAAATAAGTTTGGAAAGACAGTTGCAGATGGTGTTCAAGCATTAACTAAAAATGAATCCTTAGAAAAATCCCAGCAAATGCAAGATTCCTTGCAGAGAATTCGTCTACAACCAACAGAAGTTTGGATGGTTAAGCTATCAGACCGAATTTCAAATCTTCAAACTCCTCCACATTATTGGCCACAAGAAAAAATCAAAAATTATTGGATAGAAGCAAAAGAGATTCTTCCTGCACTTGGTGATGCAAGCTTATTTCTAAGTGATCGTCTTCAAAGTAAGCTCACAAACTACCAACAATATTTCTAATCTGATGATTTTAATTTAGACAAAACCATCTATATTTCCATTACTTTGTCTTTTAGGTCTTTTTAAAGGAATAGAATTTTGTTCTAAAGAGGTATTTTGTTTGGCAACACATTCTCGAAGAATTTTTAGATCTCTATTCATATCACTTTGCTTTAAATAGATTACTAAAAGAAAGATGAATACTACTGCTAAAATAGCAAGTATAATAATAAGAAAAGCTACAATTCGATCTTCTACTTGATCATTAGTTATAACCATTACTTTTGCAAAAGCAGAGAAGGAAATACTAATTAAAGTAAGGAGTAAAAATAATTTTTTCATTTGAAATTTGGAAAAAATAAGAAATACTCCACTATTATTTTATACTTTGTCAATTTTTGTGATTTACAAAAGTTCTCTAAGTTTAATGATGCGTATTTCTCCTTTTTGTTCGATTTTAGGTAGCTGACGAGATAAAACACGATAAGTTGAACGGTATGGATGTCCAATTGCAATGGCTTTTCCATATCGCTTTGCAAGTTGAACTGCTCTATAAAGTTGTTTTTTAATTAGCCAGTCTTTTTGTTCATTATCTAAAAAAACATCCCGAGATAAAAACCGAACCTGATGTTGTCTCGCCTCTCGTTGAGTTATCTTTCCAGGTGCAGTCTTACTATCAATGAAAGGAAGTCCTCTTGCTTGCAATATTTGCATTACAATCGCCATTCCTAATGCATGTTGAGTGAATGCTGAACCCATGTGATTATTCACTGCAATTGCATAAGGAACTTGTGATAAATTATTGATCACCTTTCTACGAATTTCTTCTGATGAATTCTTAACAAATAAAGCTCCTACTCCTGGGTCTTGCTTTGGAAAACCTTTTGGTTCCATTGGAAGATGTAGAATAATATCTAAGTCTCTTTGACGTGTTAGTTCTGCCGTTTGTCTTGTATAAGTTAGGTTAGGAAGAATTGCGTAATTAATTGGTTGTTGAATTGAAAGCAATTTCTTCAAAAGATGAATTTGATGCCCTAAATCATCAATAATAATAACTAACTTTCCTTTCTTAGAATTCCGATTTTGTTGATTCTGTTGCTTTCTCTTTTGGTTTTGTTGATTCTGTTGCTTTCTCTTTTGGTTTTGTTGATTCTGTTGCTTTCTCTTTTGGTTTTGTTGAGTAAGTCTTTGATTAGTCTGTAAATTTGCTTTTTTAACAATCTGTTTAGAAGCAATTTTACTAGATACCCATAAATAATTATCTTTTAAGAAGTCAATTTCAAATCGATAAGGAAATAGTAAACTATTATCTAACGATGACGCTCTAATTTTATATAAAAGTTGGTGTTGTTGTGCAAATTGTTTTGTCAGTTCAAATAATCGAGTTTGATCAACAAATCGAAATTGTTGTTGAAAAGCTAAGTAAGCTTGATTTTTTGGTGTTGCTTGAGGAAGTTCTCTAGAAAATAGCAAACCACCATGATTTTCTCGAAGATAATTTGTGTATTTTTGGAAGAAAATACGTTTTTTTTCTAAATCATGTTTAGATAGTCTACTATTTGATGATAGTACACTTAGTGGGAACTGTGGCACTTGGCTCATGTAGACATAAAGCCCAATAAAAAGCAGAGCAAAAGAAATGAGAACAGTGACAATAATTTGAGTGCTATATTTTTTCATATAACAAAGTAGAAGAATTGAAAGGAAAGTTTTTTGAAACTCTCCTTAGTGACCAGTCCAAAATCACTAAGAAGTGAATAAGGAATGATGATACTAAAATACTTGAATTTCTTTCGAGTCGAAATAATGTCGAGATTGAATTTTCCGAAGAGTTCGGCTCTCTCCACGAGTTACAATAGAGTTTGATTCACCACCATCAGGAAAGAACTTAACTCCATCAAGAAGAACACCATCCGTAATTCCTGTTGCAGCAAAAGCAATTTCATCGGTTAGAATCAGGTCTTCGACTCGGTAAACTTTTTCAAAGTCCGTAATCCCACTTTCTTTGGCAAGCATTTTATCTTGTTCTTGATTGTAACAAATCTTTCCTAAAAAATATCCACCAGTACATTTGATTGCTGATGCAGTCAAAGTAGCTTCTTGTGCTGAGCTATATCCAATTAAAATATCAAACTTTTCATTGATAACTGTTGCTAAAGATCCAGAGATATCACCTTCTTGAATCATTTTAATTCTAGCCCCAGATTCTTGAACTTCTCTAATTAAATTTTCTTTATTAAATCCATCTAAAATACAAACTGTAATATTTTCAATATATTTTTTTAAAGCACGAGCAACCCGTTTTATATTAATAGTTACTGATTCATGAATATCAATAACATTTTGTGCTTTTTGTCCAATTATCATGCAATAAATAGGTAGCTTAGGAAGCTCTAGAAAACCACCAGCCTTTGCAATTGAAACATAGGATGTTACATCGTTACCACCATAAGCACACACATTATGCCCCTCTACTGCTGAAAGAACTACATCCATTTCCTCACCACCTGCTCCAATCGTTTCAGGAAGTGGTTCAACATTGGGGTCATTAGCAAAAGAATCGTTTTTAAATTTTCCACTAATATTAATTTCACTTAATGCTTTACATGCGGCTTTCCTAGCAATGTTTAAGATTCGTTTTGAATCTCCCATACCTTGAAAATGAGCAGCACTAATTGCAGCTCTTTCAGTAACATGAACAATGTCCATTCCTAGTGTTCTAATCATTCGATCTCCTGTACATAATCAATATTAAAATTAGAGTGATTTTAGTTCATCCATCAGTTTTTTTCTTTGTTCCATTAATTTCCGACCACGATAAGTCTCTTTGATTTTTACTGGATGACTTGCATCTGCAATAATTTCAATTCCTAATGTTGCAGCTCGATGTTCCTTAACAGCAATACTCATTTCCTCTGGAGTTGGAAGAATTACTCCATAAAGTTGCTTTGGTGTCTGCACAAGTGCATGTCCACGATTAAAATACGCTTCAGCAAAACCACCATCAATATTAATGGCAACACCATCTTTACTAGCAATCCGTTCGCCTTTTTTGTAATTGATTGGAATATGTCCATAAACCACACGAGTAGATCCAAACTCAGAAAGAATTTTTTGTTTGAATGCTTCCGTTTGAATATTTTTAGTCCAATATGGAGCACGTTCTCGGTGGGTAGTTTTGTCTGCAAGAAAGTAACGCTCAAAAGTTTTCATTGCACTTTTTCCAAAGAATGGAGATTTAGCGCCAGACCA
>JBNMNM010000002.1:0-39234 GCA_051275585.1 bacterium
TATATTCAATAATTTGATTTAAAATATCAGCTAATTCTGTTTTCCTTCCAGTTCCAAGCTCTAATATTTTCATCTTATTAAGATGATGAATAGAACCATAATATTTTTCTAAAATATAAATAATGGGTGAGAAAGGATGTAGGATTGTTTCATCTCTTCCTAACCAAGGAAGGATACTATAATTAAAGTTTTCTTCATTCTGATGATTTTCTAACGTAGCCCATTCCATAAATTATACTAACTCCAACACTTAACAAAAATAAGATTTTGCAATTTTAAGATCTTCCTGAATTTGTTGTTGTAAGTGCTCTAAATTAGGAAAAGCTTGCTCAGGACGAATAAATTGAATTGGAAATACTTCTACAGTTTCTCCATAAATTTCGTCTTGAAAATCAAATAAGTGAGTTTCAACAGAAAGTTTTTGGTTATTAGCAATTGTAGGTCGTACACCAATATTACAAATTCCATGAATTAATTGGTCTTCATATTTTACTTCGCAGATATAAACACCATTTTGAATTGGTAATCGAATCGAAGGATAAATATTAATTGTAGGAAAACCAATTGTTCTGCCAAGTTGTTTTCCTTGTTCAACAATACCTGTAATTGACCAACGTCGACCTAATGCTTGCTCTGCTTGTTGAAATTGATTTTTCAACAATAATTTTCTTACAAATGTACTTGAAATGCTAACTGAATCTACTTGGAAAGGCCCAAATTTTTCAAACTCGATTTGATTTTCTTTTGCCATTTGCTCAAGTAAATTTGAAGATCCTTCTCGTTTTCGTCCAAAATTAAAATCATATCCAACAATAATTTTTTTTAGTTGAAATGGCTCAAAAAGATAATTTTGAATAAAATCTTCTGGAGAAAGACTTGCAAATTCTTTATTAAAAGGAATAGCAAATGCAGAATCCAATCCTAATTTTTTACAAAAATCCCATTTTTGGTCTTCGTTATAAATCATAGGAGGTGGATTATCAGGTTGTAGTACCTGCCTAGGATGAGGAGAAAATGTTAAAAGACCAGCTTTTGTTCCAAATTTATTTTTTTCATTAATAACACGTTGAACTAATGCTTGATGTCCGAGGTGGAAACCATCAAAGTTTCCAATTGTAATAGCCCAAGCACCTTTAGTGGTATCTGTTGTAAATGGCTTTGGAATGAGTGAAATCTGGTTCATCATTAACGTTTTAGGTTACTTCCTTAAGATTGATTGCAAAATAGTTTCCAATTCTTCACAGATTTTTTCTCTTTCAACAAGAAGGATTTTTTATTTTTCTTGCTGAAAACGTTGCTTTTTGAAAAAGCTGGTTAGTATTGTTCTGTTAAATTGTAAAGTAATTACGCATTTTTATGAAAAAATTATTATTAGATTCATCGAGTCCAAGTATCAAAAATAAATCAAGCCGAGTTCGCCAAATGGCTGGAACATATAAGAGTTCTGATTTTGATCGTTTGGCAAAACAAGTTGATGGGAAAGCAATTTTAATTGTTTTAACCTTAAATACTAATTGTGAAGAATGTGCAACTACACAATATTTTATTTCTCAATTAGAAGAAGGTTTAATTTATAGAATGCCAAAACTGGTATTTATTTATGGTTTCAGTAATAAATTATTGCCTGATCCATCACGAGAAAAAAGCGTCTCTGAAGAAGAAGAGACCTTAAATTCTGATAAAAGTGAAGAGGTTTTAAAAACTAACAATGAGGATGAAGAATTACCAAAGCAAGAAATGAATGCTGTGGTTGAGGATGAAACACCTACAGAAAACTTACCAGATGCAGAAAATGAAAAACCAAAAATATTAAGAGATAGTCGTGTTCTTGAATGGGAGTCTCACCCCTATGGGCATGGTTATAGTGTTTTTTGTAATAATGAAGTAAGTCATTTTTTAGAGTATGATCATAGTAAATTTAAAAATACAATTATTGATTTTGTACGAAGATTTGACTCTATTATACAAACACTTCCAAACCTTTCAGCAAAACGAAAATTTCTTGAAGATAAAAAAACAGGCATTATTATTGAGACAGGCCCCACAACGCTATATTCCAAAATTTTGACTGTAGAGGCCAATGTTCGAAAACAAGAAAAAAAAATTAAAGTCCCAATCTATTTCTTAACGGGGTTTAGTGATGAAATTTCAGTGATTTCTGATGGGGAAATAGTTTGGAAACAAAAAGGATTGAATATTGAGAAGGTTCTTCGTAAAGCTGTTAAATTTAAGCTAAAAGTACATGAAAAAAAATCAACAACATAAACAAACAATTCAAGAAATTTTTCAAAAACATGGATTTTCTTCTGTTGGTTTCCTTGCTGCTGAGGATGCTTTTCTTGGAAATTGGTTAGAAGGCTGGTTAGAAAATGGATATCAAGCTGATATGAATTGGATGAAGAATAATCAAGAAATCCGTTCAAATCCTACAACGATTGAACCTTATGTAAAAACAATTATTATTGGAACATACCCTTATTATACAACGCCACCAGATGGATGGGAAAAAGAAAATAAAATTAGTAATTATGCATGGGGAAAAGATTACCATAAAATTTTAAAGAAAAAATTGATTCAAATCAGTAATGAAATCAAAGAAATCATTCCAGAATTTGAAGGAAGAGCCTTTGTTGACTCTGCACCATTGCCTGAAAAAATTTTGGGACAAAAAACAGGATTAGGATGGATTGGAAAAAATAGTTTATTAATTCATCCTAAAAAAGGTTCTTATTTTTTTTTAGGGGAACTAGTTACTAACTTAGAACTTGATTCTAGTACTCCAATTAAAGATTACTGCGGTAATTGTACTCGTTGTATTACTGCATGCCCTACAGATGCAATTCTTCCCAATAAAACGGTTGATGCGAATCGATGTATTTCATGGCTTACAATTGAGAAGGCAGGAGATTTTTCAATTGATGAAGAAAAAATGCTCTCGTATCAAATTTTTGGTTGTGATATTTGCCAACAAGTATGTCCGTGGAACCGTGAAGCAGAGCAAACACAGGATTCTTCTTTTCAATGTGATCCAAAATGGCTAGATCTTAGCGTGCCTGACTTTGCCAATATGGAAGAAATACAGTTTGAGCAGTTGAAACAATCAAGTCCTGTAAAGCGACCTAAAATTACAGGAATTCGACGTAATGCCACAGCAATCCTTAATAATCAAAAACAGAAATAAAAAATATGAAAAAACCAGCTATTTTTATTGATCGAGATGGAACTTTAATTCACGAAAAACATTACCTTTCTAAGCTAGAAGATATTCAATTTTATGATGATGTTGCTGGTTGTTTAAAACAATTAAAAGATGCTGGATACTGGCTGATTGTAATTACAAACCAATCAGGAGTTTCAAGAGGATATTTTCCAGAAAAATTTGTAGATGAAGCTTACCAATCAATGAATGAAATTTTAGGTGATACTATTCAGCTTGATGGACAGTTTTATTGTCCACATCGAATTCCAGGAAATCCTCCATATAATATTAAATGTGATTGTAGAAAACCTGAAACAGGAATGATTGATCAAGCAGAGCAAGCATTTGAAATTGACCTAGAGAATTCATTTATGTTGGGTGATAAGCTTTGTGATGTTCAACTTGCGGAAAATAAAAAAATTCAAGGAATTATGCTTTTAACAGGACATGGCGAAGAAGAGGAAGAAAAAGTAAGAGGAAAATTACCACATATTCCGATTTTCGAAAATTTTAGAAAAGCAACACAGTTCATTTTAGAGCAGAATCAAAAAAAGTAATGTTCAAGACATAACTTTTAAGATAAAATTTTCTCTGATATCTTTTTATTTATTGATCGATTTTTGAATTAAACTACTAAATCAATGCTAGAAAAAACAAAAGCTTCATTACAATTACTTAGTCAAAGTGCTCTTCTTATTTTGCGTACAATTTTAGGATATGGATTTTTTGCATGTCTTTTAAATATTACATTAATTGCTTTTTTACGTCCTGAACTATCTCTGTTTTGGAGAGGGAAAACCTTTGTAACTGGAAAACTATTATTTATTTTATCAACTCTTATGTTTAGTTTTGTTTTTCCTTTTTTGTTTGTATTATTAGGAAAAAAACAAGGTATTTTAAAAGCTTTGAATTACATTTTTACTTCTCAAAAAACGCTATTGATTGAGTACGTACTAGAAAAATTTATTGAGTATTCAAAAACAGAAAAGGGTGAAAAAAAAGTAACATCTACAGGAGATATTATTGGAAGTTTGCAACTTTATTTAAAGAGTATGGAAAACCTCCCTTTAGTATTACGTTGGATCTGTGGTTTTTTTACCCAAAAAGTCGATTTTGTAGGAATTACAACTCAGTTAATTGAAGCAGAACAGATTAATTCAGAGACATTAGCTTCAGAAAATTTTATTTCTAGTGTTTCTATTGAACTGAGTAATCGCTTATCTACAGGAATGTGGAAAACAAACTATTTTTATTTTTTCTTATTAGCTTCAATAAATACTGCACTTTTTGCAGTAATTAAATTTTCTTATTAAGAAGTGCTCCATCAACACAGGTTATTGTAAGCAATTTGATAGGAGAGGAGAGAGAAGTCAGATGAAAAAACTATGGTTACTATGTTATCTTACTTTGTTTTCAAGTGTAGCATTTGGTCAATATCTCCAACCAAGTCAAGTGGTAACTCCATCCCTTGATCCTACCTTTATTTCAGAGTTAGGTTCTACAGGTTCGTGGAGATTATATCATTCAGCAGGAATTGCTTATAATCAGGGAGATGGAAGTAAAAAGTACACATCATCAGATAATAAAAAATTAGCTGATACTGAAAGTTTTTTTTTGGGTGGAATGGCCGCTTTAAAAGGAAAATGGTTTGCTATTGAAATTGCTGGAATAGGAGAGAATCAGATGAAATGGAGTAGTACTGATGCTTCTTCTGATTCTTCAAAAATCAAAGAGAGTGGAGCATTAGCAAATGTTGCTGTTCTTTTTGGTGATAATATTTCAATTGGATTGCAATACCAAAGTATTAGTGGTGAAGAAATTACATCTACAAATACATATACTTATACTGATAATGTCTCTGGTGCGAGTGTTTCCATAAGATTATTCTCCTCATTTTATCTTTCAGGTGGGAATAACAAACATACTCTTAAATATGATCAAGTAAATGATTTTTCTATTGAATGGACTGATGCTTTTTTTGGTGCAGCAATTCGGGCAGGGATGGATGGAGGAACCCAATTTCGTTTAGAATATGCAATAAAAAGGTCATCTGAAAAATATCGGCAAGATGCAACTACTTCTCTTACTGTTCATCATGGAGATACAGAGCAGGAACAGATTGCAATGGAACTAAAAATTTCTGATTTATTACTATCTGTAAGTCACATATCTGCAACAGAAAATTTTGAAGATTATTTAGGAACTTCAGATGAAGATCGAACAATTGAAACTGAAGCTGATAAATTTGGAATTGCATTAATTCCTAAAGAGCGAGTTCTTTTGAGTTTTTATGTTAATCAAATCAGACGAAAAAATATAAAAATAACAAGTTCTTTTAATTCAATTAAAAAAACAGAACACCAATCTTATGAGTTTAGAATTGGTTATCGCTTCTAATTGAGTAAAATTTCATTAGTGTACTATTTTATAAGGAGATATAATATGAAAAAGGTCTTATTAATATTACTTTTATTATGTTCTTTTAGTTTAAGTAGTCTTCATGCACAAGTTGTGACTCCATCTCTTGATCCAACTCAATTAAATATAATTCCAACGAGTATTAGTTGGAGATTTGGAAATACAATTGGTGGTTCGTATTCTACAGGTACAGGATCATATAAACCCGCAGGTGTCACTACAGACGATATCACTCATAATGGATGGAATGCTTTAATGGCATTTCAACCAGGACAATATACAATTGAATTATCGCAAGCGGTTGATGAGTTTTCTTATAAAGATTCAACATCAGATGGATATACTGCTACTACAAAAAATGTAATGCTTGCTCTAAGAGGGTTAGATTTCATTTCATTAGGAATTAACCAAAAAATTAATACAACTGAGTATAATTCTCGAACAGAAAAAGTAAAACAAACAACGACAGGTGCAAGTCTATCATTTCGTTTTTGGGATCACTTATATATAGGTGGTGGTGTTGAAAGAGTGGTTGAAAATCAATCTGATTTGGTTAAAAATACATGGGAAAATAATTATTATGGGATTGCCTTAATGGGAGGACGTCCTAAAATGAATCGTTTTCGTATTGAATACGCTATAATGACCTCAAATTCCTCTACTGAAGCAACAGAAGGATCTTTAGGAGCAAATACACATAATGGTTCTCAGACAGTATATCAATCAGTTGAATTTGTTTTTGGAGCAATGTTGTTTGCATATCGTAAAGATATAAAAACAGAAAATACAGAAACAACTGGAAGTACATCAGTAAGTGATACAGTGACTACGATTGATAATTATGGTATAGGATGGCTTTCTGATTCTGGTTGGATTTTGAATTTTTATAAAGTTGATTGGAAGAAAGAGCAAGATTCGACTGTAAGTAGTCTTACAACTACAAGTTCACTTGAAGGTAGTTCTTGGAAAGTGAGTTTTGGTTATAATTTCTTTTAGCTTTAAGTATCTATTATTTAGGGCATAATTGTTTTTTAAAATAATTAGCAACAAAGATTTCTTGCGAGTATTGTTGTTGGTTGTTAGTTGATAACTAGAACTAAGACAGTCATATCAAAAATCATATCTTGATGTTATCTAAATAAGTTTTGTCATTCTTTTTTTCAACGATTACTTTGCTTATAGGAATGGGTTTAAATTAATGAAAGTATTAATTTCTGGTTCTTCTGGTTTTATTGGAAAAAGTTTAACAACATTTTTATCAAATCATCGTTTTATTGTTTATCAACTTACTCGTAATAAAAAAGAAGTAAGTGAGTATCAAATTTATTGGAATCCTGAATTAGGTGAAATAGAACGTGATCGTTTAGAAGATATTGATATTGTTATTCATCTCGCAGGAGAAAATATTGCTTCTGGACGATGGAGCCAAGAAAAAAAGAAATTGATTCTAGAAAGTCGAATTCAAGGTACAAATTTACTGTGCAAAACGTTAAAATCATTAAAAAATCCACCAAGTTTATTATTATCAGCATCGGCCATTGGTTATTATGGTAATCGTGGCGATGAGCTTCTATATGAAAAAAGTGAAGTTGGTGAAGGCTTTTTAGCTAATGTTTGTCAGCAATGGGAAGATGCAACACTTCCAGCAAAGGAAAAAGGAATTCGGGTGGTTCACCTGCGTTTTGGAATGATTTTAGGAAAAGGAGGCCCTCTTAAAAAAATGTTACTTCCTTTTCGATATGGTCTTGGTGGAACTGTTGGTAGTGGAAATCAGTATACAAGTTGGATGGCTATTGATGATGTTCTAAATGCGATTTTATACCTGATTAATTATAAAAAAGTTGAAGGCCCAGTAAATATGGTGAGTCCTCAACCAATTACAAATAAAGAGCTGACAAGGGTCATTGGAAAAATTTTAAATCGACCAACTTTTATGTTTGTTCCTGCATTTGGAGTCCGCCTAGTTTTAGGTGAGCTTGCAGATGAAATATTACTTGCGAGTAATAATGTAAAACCAAATGTTCTTCAAACAATTGGGTACTCATTTCGTTTTCGTATGCTTGAAGAAACATTGGAATATTTATTAAGATAAGAAGCTACTTATAGCTATATAACAGGTGAAATTTTTACAGGAACATTTTTATGAAAAGGTGTTTTTGCAATTGCATCACAGTGATCACTAGATGTTAATAGGTTAATTAAAGATTCAGGCTGAATTTTTTCACCATTATCATTAGTGTATGATAATCCATATCCATGAGGTAAACTAATGGTTCCTTGTTGAGCAGATTCTGTACTTTCTAACATCACTGTAATTTTTCCTGTTTCTGACTCACAAACAACAAATTTTCCATCTTCTAATCCATATTTTTTTACATCTTCAGGATGTATTCGTAAGGTTCCTTCTTGCTCCTGTTTTCTCCATTTTGGATCACGATAAATCGTATTTGCATTATAAGATCTTCGTTCTCCAGCCATTAGTAAAAATGGAAATTCCTTAGTTACAATGGATTTATCCTTTTCCTCACTTAATTCATTTAACTCTTTGATTAATTCTGGAATGAATAAATGGATTTTTTTATCAGGATGACGAAGAAAGCTCCAAGTATCTTCATATTCATGAACACTAATTGCAGTACCAGAGCGTTCATTTAAAATATTATCAAATAAAGCTTCAGCTAAACCTTCTCCTTGATTTTTAATTCCTGCTCTTTGAACTGCCTTTTTATGTTTTTGCACATACATTTGTGCGGCACCCCAAAGTAATGCAGCAGGTTTGGCTTTTACAGGTAATACATCTCCTAGCGTTTCAGTTAAAATAATAGGAACATAAGGAGCAAGATTTGGTTTCAACTTTAGCATTCCTTGTAATGCAAGAGGAAATATTTTTAGACTTGGTTTTATTCGATCCATCTTTGCAATTCGTCTTAACCACGAAAAATCATTTGGAATTTCATCCATTGCAACAATTAATCTTCGGTAGATTTCGTGCTCAGGAAGAGTTTCAGCAAGTGGTTCTGTAATTGGTTTTCTGAGTTGAAAGCTATTTTCAGGAAATGTTAAATTAAAGAAAGAAGCCTCCCATTTCTCATATTGCGAAGAAGCTGGAAGAATATAATCAGCCATTGCAGTCGTTTCTGTCATTGCAACATCAATTACAACCAATAAATCTAACTTTTGAAATGCTTTTCGATAAGCTTGTGTATTTGCTGCTGTTGCTAGTGGATTAGAACTATCAACAACAAGTCCACGAATTCTTTGTGAGTGCTTAGAATCGATTTCTTTAGGAAGAATATTGGGAGGATAAAACTTACTGATTGGCTTCATTCCTGTTGTAACTGTTTTCCATACCTTAGGATTATCTTCAGGATCATCAGAATGACCAATAATTGGCAATAAGAAGCTATGAAAGTTATTACAACCTTCTTTTCCAAAGTTTCCTGTAATTAGAAATAATAATTTTTCAAGATATGAATTCAGTGTACTATGTAAACTTTGTTGAATGCCTAAGTCTGCTCGGATGGTAACTTTTTTGGTATTAGCTATTTCATAAGCAATTGTACGAACAAGTTTAGGTTCAATTCCTGCGATTTTAGAATATTGATCAACTGAGATTGCTTTGAAAGATTCTTTTATTTGTTCAAATTCAATGGTTCTTTCATTTAAAAACTTTTGATCTTCTAATCCTTCTTGAATAATCACAGCTAAAATTGCAGATAAAAGAAAAGCATCTTTTCCTGCTTTTACTGCTAAATGATAATCTGCTCGTTCTGCGGTTTCTGTTCTTCTTGGATCAATTACAACCATTTTACGGTTTGGATCTTTTTGGATTTTTTGTAATGTTTTTCGAGCCTGAGGAAATCCATGAGCTTGCCAAGGATTTGTTCCAATAAAAATGATTAATTCAGCTTCATCAATTCCATCTGTAGGATGACAAGTTTGACGACCAAATAATTTTCCATTTACCCAAAAATCACCTGTTTTTTCTTGAGCTAATGCAGAGTAGTGATATTGAGTTTGCATTGCAGATCGTAAACTTGCAGAAAAAGCTCCACCAAGATGATTTCCTTGTCCACCACCACCATAAAAGGCTAAACTTTTACCAGTGTAGCTTTCTCGTAATCGAAGTAGATGATTTGCAACTTCCGAAACGGCAACATCCCACGAAACTTTTTTAAAGGAGCCATCAGGCATTTTTTTTAAAGGATGTGTTAAACGGTCTTTATGATTTTGGTAATAGTTTAATTGACTTGCTTTCTGGCAAAGATAACCTTTTGATGTTGGATTTTTTTTGTCACCTTGAATTTTTGTAAATGTTCCATTTTCAACGGTAATTTCCAAACCACAATTTTCACTACACAAAATACATGCTGTTGACTGTTTCATCCTTGCTCCTATCTCTGTTTTAGTATAGTTCCTTTTTAGAACTTACAAACCACATTAAGTTCTAAAAAGGAACTTATCAAGAACCAAATTAAAAATTTTATTTTTTATTATGCGTTGGAAGGACTTAAAAGAAGAGCCATGTTCGATTGCAAGAACTCTATCTGTGATTGGAGATCGTTGGACTCTATTGATATTACGGAACTGTTTTTTACGAGTTCGTCGATTTGATGATTTTCAAAAACAGTTGGGAATTACCCGACACTTGCTTGCTGATCGTTTAAAAAGGTTAGTGAGTTATGACATTCTGAAAAAAGAACAGTATCAAGAACGTCCTGTACGGTATGAATATCGACTTACTGAGAGTGGTCTTGAATTACATCCCATTATTCTTTTAATTAGCCAGTGGGGAAATAAATGGCTCGCACCAGAAGGAAATTTAATTGAATATATTCACCAAAATAAAGTGGAACATACAATGAAAGCAAAATTAGTATGTGAAGAGTGTGAAGATGAAATTCATCCAAAAGATATTCGTCCAGAAATTGGAGAAGGTTTAAGTAAATGGATTGAAAATGCGACTCCAGAAACTCTTGAGAGTTACTATGATTTATATTTTAAAGAAAAAGAAGAATAACTGTTTTTTTTCAGATTGAAACTCTCGTAAAATATATAACGGAAAAAAAAGATTCTTTTTCGAATGATGGAAAAATCGTAATATTTTTGAACGTTTTATGCTTTTAAAAAGGGGTTTTATGAATGCTTTAGCCAAAAAGAAATGTATTCCTTGTAAAGGAGGAATTCCGCCACTAAAAGGAGAACAATTATTCAAAATATACCAAGAACTAAAAAATGACTGGAAGCTAGTTGAAGAACATCAAATTGAGAAGGAGTTTCAATTTCCTGATTTTAAAAAAGCACTCGAATTTACGAATAGTATAGGAAGTTTAGCAGAAGAAGTATGGCATCATCCTGATATTCATCTTTCGTGGGGAAAGGTAATTGTGATGATATGGACTCATAAAATCAATGGATTAGCTGAGAGTGATTTTATTTATGCAGCAAAAGTAGATCAAATTTTTGAAAATAGTTTTTCAAGTTCATAATTTACTTGTTTAATACTTTTTTAATCACAGAACCTATCTCTTCTTCTGAAAAAGGTTTTCTAAGATAAGCACAAATTCCAGTTTTTTTAGGGTCTGATTTTGATTCACTTTCAGAATACCCAGTAGCTAGAATAATCGGAATATCACGACGAATCTTCATAATTTTTTCACTTAACTGAACTCCAGTCATATGTGGCATTGTTTGATCTGTAATAATAAGATCAAATATTTGCGGAGATGAAGCAAAACGTTCAAAAGCTTCATTACTGTCAGATGCAGTGGTTACCTTATAACCTAAATCTTCTAACATGATTGAGCCAAGTTCGGTCAAAATTACTTCATCATCAACAAGAAGAATATGCTCTTGTCCATTTAGTTCAGGAGTTTTAATTTTATTTTCCTCAGAATGAAGGTTTGCATTGCTAACAATGGGTAAATAGATATGAAAGGTTGTGCCTTTATTCACAGCACTTTCTACAGAAATTGCACCTTTGTGTTTTTGAACAATGCCATGTGCAACAGAAAGTCCCATTCCTGTTCCTTTTCCAACAGCTTTAGTTGTAAAAAATGGCTCAAAAATACGCTCTCGAATTTCAGAAGGAATACCAATTCCTGTATCTGAGACTAATAACTCTGCATATTTGCCTGATTTTAGTCCTAAAATTAAAGCTGTATTATCTTGAATCTCAACCTCTTTGATACTAATAGAAAGAAGTCCCCCTCTTTGTTCCATAGAGTGAGCTGCATTTGTACAGAGATTCACAATGACTTGATGAAGCTGACTAAGGTTTCCATATAACAAACCACATTCTTTATTAATCTCTGATTCAATTGTAATGGTTGTAGGAAGAGTTGCACGCATCATATTTACAGCTTCCTCTAGAACTACAGCAACTTGAACTTCTTCAAAATCTTCTTGTCCTTGATGGCTAAAACTTAAAATTTGTTGAATTAAATCTTTTGCTCTACGCCCAAACTGTAATGCTTGCTTCAATCTCTCTTTTGAAGGATCACCATCCTTTAATTTTTTATATACAATCTCAACTGAAGCTGAAACACCATGTAGCGTATTATTAAAGTCATGTGCAATTCCACCTGCAAGAGCACCAATGGCTTCCATTTTTTGTCGATGTCGTAATTGTCGCTCTAAACGTACTCGATCATCCTCTGCATTTTTTCGATCAGTAATATTTCGAATTACAATCACAAGTAAACTTTGAGAAGCAATAACAGCTTGCTTCATATTGACTTCAATCCAAAATTCAGAACCCCATTTATCCTTTGCAAGCCATTCAAATAGTTGAGGTCCACCAGTTAATGTTTTTTTAACCCATAAGATTGCATCTTCCAGAGAATATGGTTCTTCTTGAACAATAAACTCACCAAATATTGTGTTTTTAATTTCTTCTGCTGTATAGTTGTACATTTCGCAGAGACGACTATTTACATCAATAATTTTACCTGTAATAGGATCTAAAACACAGATCGCATCATTTACTGAGTCAAAAATAGTTTGGTATTGTTCCTCTGAATCAGATAATGCATCTCTTATTTCTTCCCTTTCTGATAATTCAACGATTAGTGTGTCATTTGCTGATTTTAGTTCTTCTTGTAAGATTTGTTGTTGTTGTTGGTCATTTTGTATGGATAAAGACATTGATTCCATACTACGAGCTAAATTAGCTAATTCATCTTTTGTATAAATCTGAATTTGTTGGATTGGTTTATGATTTGTAATATTATGGGCTGCTACTTTTAATCGATTGATTGGTAAAATCAAAATTTTGCGAGTAAAAAACATAATACTTAAACCTGTTAAAACAAGTAAAAGTAAAGAAATCAATATTGTTGAAAGAAAAAGTTCTTGAACTAGTTCTTTTGATTTTTGATTTGATACTCCATAAATTACAATCCAATCTTTTTGGGCGATGTATTGTGCAACATATAAAAAATTTTTCTTTTTTGTAATATTGTAAATTCCTCTTACAATACTTTGCGATGAAAGTTCTGCTAGTAACTCTTTCCAATGCTTGTGAGAAAAAGGAGATTTTTGACTGGGGTTTGATGGAAAAATAAACTGATGATGCCTATTTAAAATAAAAATTGTTCCTTGAAATGAGTGTTGCTCAATAATAACAATATTATTTTTTTGATGATTTGTTTTTTTTATATTGGATTTAAGAAGATGATTAGAGTAACTCTTAAGAGTTTGCTCTAAATAATTATATGATGATTCATAGATATTTTTTTGTGCTTGGTGAAATGACCAAGTTGCAATTCCAAGAATTGAGAAAATAATAATAGGAAAAATACTAAAAATAAGTTTTGTTTGAAGCCGCATTCTAGAACCTTAATTTAAGATAGCTTTGCTATACCTAGGTCGTATTGAACGCTATTTTTACATAGATATTTTTAAAGTGTAACATCTTTTTTGCGAAAGAAGAGAAACAGGTGATTCCTTATATGTTTAAATGCTTAAATTTTTAAAATAGTCTTATGGAAAAAATTTTTGTGTATTGGAAAACTATAGTCGTGACTTGAATACTTCTATTCAAATTTTTGTTGTAAACAGAGGTAATTCAAGGATGGAACGGCAACAAAAAAAATGGTTATTTTATTAAAAATTGATTTTGATAGCGGATACTGCGGAATGTATAAAATGAATCAAATTATTAGAAAATGTACTATTTATTTTAGTTTCTCAGATTGTTAGGTTGTTCATCAAATTTCCCAGTCTGAAATAATGAAATCAGGTTGAGCTAATTTTGGTAAATCTTGAAAGACTTCTTTCTTTCCATAAAAGACCGTTTTTGTTCCTGCTAAATTTCCTGCTAAAATATCTCCAATTACATTTCCATAATAAACTGCATTATTTGGTATCACCTGATAAAAGTGACAAGCTTTCTCTATCATATAAGAGGATGGTTTTTTTTGACTTGTAGCAAAATCACCAGAAATATAGCGAACTTCAAAAGAGAAAAATTGATCTAGTTTTGTGTGAGCTAATTTTCGATGTTGATTTGTAGGTAATCCATTTGAAACAAGAGCTAATTTTTTCCCTTGTTTTTCTAATTTAGCTAAAATCGCACTTGCATTAGGAAGTGGTTGTAGGTTCTTCCAGTAGTCTTGATGATATGTAAGAAGGAGTTGTTCGAGAATTTTTTTTTGTAAGGAGTCTTTTATCGAAATATTTGTCAAAAATGCAGAAAAATATAGTTCAGGATTTCCAGAACTATATTGTTTGCAGAACCATTGGATTTGTTGTTGAAATTTTTGGATAGGAATATCTAAATTTAGCTGAGAATAAACTGATTTCAATGCAGACTGTTGGGCTTGAGTATATGCCCAACGAGTATTAATCAAAGTATCATCTAAATCAAAAATCTGTAGTTCTAAGTCAAATAAACTTTGCATTATCCTACTGTCACTGATTTTGCTAAATTTCGAGGTTTATCAATACTACGATCTAGATTTAATGCTGAATAGTATGAAAATAGTTGTGCCATAATCATTTCTAAAAATGGAGTCAAAGCCAATGAAACTTTTGGTAAATAAAAGCAGTGATCTAATAGTTTTTCAGCATGATGATCATCAGTTTGGCAAAATCCAATAACTCTTCCAGATCGAGCCTTAACCTCTTCAATTGCAGACATTGTACTACGATATAACTTTTCATCTTCTTTACTTGGAAGAAAGAAGAGAGAGTACATTGTTGGATCAATCATTGCTAATGTTCCATGCTTTAGGAATCCAGCAGGTAAACCTTCTGCATGAAGATAGGTAACTTCCTTCATTTTCAATGCAGATTCCATTGCAATTGGATAGTAGATCCCTCGTCCCATAAAAAGCCAATTATGAACATGACTTGTTGAGAATGCTAAATCTCGAATAAAACCAGATTCCTCGTTTAGTGTTGTCTCAATTAGCTGGGGAAAATCCGTAAGTTCTTGAAGAATGTTCTGTTCTTCTTTTTGAGAAATTGTCCCCTTTAATGAACCTGTTCTGAGAGCAACTCGAAGTAGGATTAGCATTTGAGCTAATGCTGCTTTTGTTGAAACAACTGAAATTTCAGGGCCAGAACCTTGAAGAATACAGTAATCTACAGCTTGACTAATTGAGGAACCAACAACATTCACAATTGCAGATGTGGTTGAGCCATGTTTTTGAGCATGACGTAATGCCATTAAAGTATCATACGTTTCTCCACTTTGGGATAAATAGAGAATATGATTATCTTCATCTTGAGGAATTAAAGTATCAAACTCATCAGCAGAAACTGCGGGTGTGTGCAAGTTTGCATATTGAGAAAACAGATAAGTGCCAACTAATGATACAAAGTAGGTTGTTCCAACACCAACTAAAAAAGTTTGTTTATGATCTATAATCTGTTTAGCAAGAGTATTAATTTCTTGGTCAGAAATACTTAATACATTACGAATTGTTTGAGGTTGGTCAAAAATCTCTTTTAGCATGTAATGGGCATAACCACCTTTTTGTGCGGTTTGTTGATCCCACTCAATTGTAATAACTTCTTTGTTAATTTTTGATTGGTCTTGAACTGATTTTACAGTAAATCCCTTTCTATCAACAATTACATATTCGCCATCATACATTAAAACTGCATCTTTTGTTTCTGAAATAAATGCATTTAAGTCAGAACTAATAAATGTCGCTCCATCTGAAAGTCCTAAAACCAGAGGAGATTCATGTTTTACTGCATAAATTCGATCAGGCTCGTGAATTGATAGCAGAGCAATTGCATATGATCCTTCAAGATCACCAATTGCCTTTAAAAATGCTTGTTCTACATCTTCTGTATTTTCATAATGAATCTGAACTAGATTTACAAAAACCTCAGAATCTGTTTGAGAGTAAAATGTGATTCCTTTTGCTTCTAATTCTTCTCTTAATTTTAAATAGTTGGAAATAATTCCATTATGAACAATAACAAATTTCTTATTATTAGAAAGATGAGGATGAGAGTTTTCTTTACTTACACCACCATGAGTAGCCCATCGAGTATGAGCTAATCCAATTGTTCCTTGCATATCTAAGAAATGCTCTTGCTCATCTACCTGAGCAACATCTCCTACATTTTTGCGAAGTTCAATCTGTCCTTCATTATATAAGGCAATTCCGCAAGAATCATAACCTCGATATTCTAGACTTTGAAGACAAGCCAGAAGTTTTTTAGCCACATGTCTGTGAGCTATAACAGCACTAATTCCGCACATAACTAATAATAAAGATGAAAGTGGTTATTCTTGAATCGAAATTTTATCTTCAATTTCTCGGTTTTCATTGATGTTAACTCCAGGGCCAATTGTATGACCAGTTCCTACAATTGCGTTATCACCAATAAAGGCACCCAACTTGGTTAATTTTGTATCAAGTTCTCCCGTAGGAGTTTTGCAAGAAATAGTACCACCAGTAGTTTTATAATTTGATGTAACGGTACCAGATCCTAACTGTACACCACTACCTAAAACACTATCACCAATAAAAGAGAGACGACCAACTCGTGTATTTCCAAAAAGAACTGAGTTCTTAATCTCTGTTCCATAACCAACAGTTGATGATGCTCCAATTGAGGAATGGTTTCTAATTAAACAGTTGTTTCCAATATAAACATTAGAACCAATGTAACAAGGACCATTAATTGTTGTTCCTGAACTGATATGAACATGATCTCCAATATGTACAATTCCATTAATTTGTACATTTGCTTCAATTTTTGCTGAACCTGAAATAATAGACTGTTTCCATTGATCCATTTTCATCTGATTTGCAGATAAAATATGCCAAGGTCGAGTAATATCAATCCAGTCATTTTCCCATAATGATGCTGCAAGTTCATTCTCTGATATTAGTTTTTGAAGAAGAGAAACCATATCATAGTTCTCTTCCTTCAGAGTTTGGAAACTTGTACGTGGAAGAATATAACTTCCAGCCAAAACATAATTTGATAAACGAGGATTATCTGGTTTTTCAATGAATTTATTAATTTTAAATTCATGATTTATGTAGATATTACCATACTCACCCTCGATTGATGGATGAGTAATTGTAGCCATTGCTTTTGCTTGATGAACCTTAAAATTCTTTAGAAAATGGATGTATGGGTTTTGAATGGAAAGAGTATCACCATACACTAATAAAAAATTAGGATCATCTTCAATAACAGTTTCTGCAAGTGCAATTGCATTTCCAATTCCAGGTTCTTTTTGAATTAAATATTCAATTTTTAATCCAAAAGCTTTTCCATAATGGAAGTGATCACGAATCATTTGTTGATAGTGATCAACCACAATATAAACATCTTGAACACCAGCTTCTTTTAGTTGTTTAAGTGTGGTTTCTAAAATGTACTCGCCTGCAAGAAAAATCATTGATTTGGGGCGAGTATGAGAAAAAGGAGCAAGTCGCTTGCTTTTTCCACCTGCTAAAATAACTGCTTTCATAAGAGGTTACCCTAAATTTTTGGGCAGAATTAGTTATTAAGCTTTGTAAGAGAAAACTTATTAAGTTTTTTGTTAATTAAAAGGTTTTTTTCTGAAGCAGTAACTTCAATTTCTTCACCATTTAGGTAAATTGATACAATGTTACCTGTTGAAATAGTTAATTGATACTGTGTTTTTGCAGGCCATTCATATGATTGACCACCTCTTACTTTAAATTCAAATGCATCTTTATTATCTATTTTTAGTCGAACCCAGCCTTTTGCTTTACCTTTTAATAAAAGACTAAGAGGCTTAATCGCTACTTTTTTTTTAGTTGCTGTTTTTGAACTTTGGCTTATTTGGTTAGTTGTAGCCTGTGAGTTCTGACTTGTTTGGTTATTTGTAGCCTGTGAGTTCTGACTTGTTTGGTTATTTAGAGTCTGTGAATTCTGGTTTGTTTGGTTACTCTTAGTCTGTGAGTTCTGGTTTGTTTGGTTACTCTTAGTCTGTGAGTTCTGGTTTGTTTGGTTACTCTTGGTCTGTGAGTTCTGGTTTGTTTGATTATTCTTGGTCTGTGAGTTCTGGTTTGTTTGATTATTCTTGGTCTGTTTAAATTCTTTTGGTTTCCAAACAGTGAAATAAAGAATTCCAATCAAACAAAGAATTCCAATTACAATCCCAATAATCCAATAATTTCCTTTAGGTTTTTGGATATTATCAATATTACCATTTGATGGACTTTGATTGTCAGATAGAGCATTATGGCCATAGATTTTATTAAGTTCGGAAATCATTTCATCACTATCTAGATTCAATAGTTTTGCATAATTGCGAATGAAACCACGAACAAAAACTAAGCCAGGTAATTCTTCTAAATCACCTTGTTCAATATTTTTTAAGTTTCCTGGTGAAATCCTAGTGATTTCGGCAACTTGAGTTAATGTATAGGAACTCTCTTCTCGCTTATTTTTTAGCTCTGTTCCTATTTTTGCAAAGCTTTTTACTGCCTGCGCTCTTCCCATCATAATTAAGTTACTTGAAATATAGGTTTATTGAGTAAAGATTGAAAACTCTAAGTTTTGAAGAAGTTCATTTTGATCAACTTGATTTGCTGATATGCAAAAATGATTGAATTCCCTTCTCAAGGTGTATTGATTTCTTAGTTGATCAAAATATATATTCGTATGTTTTTGATCATAAATTTTCTTTAAACTGAAATTGTTTTCCAGAAGATTACATACTTTCGGAAAAACGTCACTCCAAGTTTTAACCCTATTTAAAAAGTAAATTGTTTCTTTTTCTTGAACCAATGAAAGTTTTTGAGAACTCCATTGAGGTTCTATTTGAAGAAACTGGCAAATTGATTGGTATGCCATTTCTGTTGCATTTATTTTTCCTTCAAGAGTGTAACCAGCAATATGTGATGTTGCAATATCAGCTAGTTCTAGTGTTGTTTTTGAAATGATAGGCTCGTTTTCCCATACATCAAAAACTAATCCTTCAAATTGCTGTGCATGTTTGTGTAAAGCCTTTTCATCAATAACACCACCACGAGCAGCATTAAATAGAATAATTTTTTTTGATAATTGCTGGAAAAATGTATTGTTAATTAAGTGTTTTGTTGGAAATTCACCAGCTTGTGTTAAAGGAGTATGAATTGTAACAATATCAGATTTCTGAGCAATTTCTTCTAATGATACAAATGCATCACTATTTTCTTTTTTTTCTCGAATAGGATCATTAAGTAAACATTGTAAGCCAATTTTTCTTGCAAGAATCGCTACATTTTTACCAACACAACCAACACCAATGATGCCAATTTTTTTTCCTGATAAAGAAATTTGTTTTTTTTCTGCTAGAAATAATAGACATGAAATCACATACTCAGCAACAGCTTGAGCATTAGAACCCTTTGAAGAGGCAAATCCAATATGATTATCTTGTAAATAATCATGATCAATATGATCTGTACCACTTGTTGCTGTTGCAACAAATTGGATTTGTGAGTTCTGAAGTAATACCTGATTAACCTGTGTTATTGATCGAGTAACTAAAATTTGAGCATCACTTAACAACGAAGAAGTAATTTTTCGTCCATCACATAAAACTACTTCTCCAAGCGTTGAAAATGCTTCCTGTGCAAAAGGTATTTTCTCATCAATGATTAATTTCATTGAGTACCATTAAGTTGTATAATCAGCATTGATAGTAATATACCCATGACTTAAATCACAGCTCCAACCAGTTGATGATATATCGCCATTATGCAAATCAACAGTTAAGAAAATATCATCCGCCTTCATTGCTTCTGATAATTCTTCACGGTCAAAAGGAACGGGTTCTCCTTTTGTAAATACAGGTATTGCTTGAATTGTAACTGAAATTTCTAAATGATCAGGAACCTCGAAACCAGCAAGTCCATTTCCAATTGCCATTAAAATTCGACCCCAATTAGGGTCTTGTCCATGAATTGCTGTTTTTACTAATGGAGAATTAAGGACACTATGAAGAATGCTGTTAGCAAGGTCTAAATGAGAGGCATTTAAAACGGTTAACTCAATAAGATGTTTTGCTCCCTCACCATCAGCTGCAATTTTTTTAGCAAGACTAATTGTAACTTTTTCAAGAGCATCTTGAAATGTTTGCTTTGCCTGTTCAGATAGTTGATCTGTTTGTGCTGATGAAATTAGGTAGAATGAGTCATTAGTAGATGTATCACCATCAACAGTAACCTTGTTAAAACTTCGGTCTGCTGCTTGAACTGTGATTTCTTGAATTTCTGATAATGGTAATGGAAAATCTGTCATCACATAGGATAACATTGTCCCCATTTTAGGTTGGATCATCCCTGAACCTTTAGCCATTCCAACAATTTGATATTGCTTTCCATCAATTTCGAAAGAAACACTATCTGTTTTTAATTTTAAATCTGTAGTTAAAATAGCTTTCGCAAATTTTAATCCATCATGATTTAAACGTTCAACAAGTGTAGGAATTGCTTTTTCAATAATCTCAATTGGAAAACGTTCTCCAATAATACCAGTTGAAGAAGTAAGTACTTGCAATGGAGAAATCTTTAACAGTTCTGAAACTGCATTCACCATTCCTAAGTTTCCTTCAACTCCTTGATGACCTGTTGCAGCATTTGCATTTCCTGAGTTGACGATAATTGCTCGGATTTTATCTGTAGGTGTTAATGCTCGACAATATTCAACATGAACAGAGGGAAATTTATTTTGTGTATAAACAGCTCCTACAACCGCATCATTTTCAACAAAAATCAGGCCTAAATCTTTATTTTCACTTTCTTTAATTCCAGCAATGATTCCTGAGCATTGAAAGCCTTTTGGAAGTGGAATTGGTGTATTTGTAACCAAAATAACCTCTTAGCAGAAAAATCTTAACGGATTTTACCAGTAGCAGAAAAACGATATTTTATAGATTCAAAGGCAATAATATCACCATCTTTTAAATATAGTTCTCCAACTCTTTGACCATTCACAAAAGAACCTAGTTCACTGTTTAAATCAACTAAAAAAATCAGGCCTAAATCTTTATTTTCACTTTCTTTAATTCCAGCAACGATTCCAGAGCATTGAAAGCCTTTTGGAAGTGGAATTGGTATATTTGTAACCAAAGAAAAATCTTAACGGATTTTACCAGTAGCAGAAAAACGATATTTTACAGATTCAAAAGCAATGATATCACCATCCTTTAAATATGTTTCTCCAACTCTTCGACCATTAACAAAAGAACCTAACTCGCTATTTAAATCAACTAACTTGTATTTACCTGCGATTCTGTCGATTTTTGCATGACGAGAAGAAAGAGATTTGGTTTTATTTACTAAATCGTTTGTGTCAGAACATCCGATAAATGTTAAATTTTTCGTTAAATAAAAAGTCTTTTTTCTTCCATCAGCAGGAATCAAAGTTGGGCAATTCCGTAACATTTTCCCTGTAACTTTACTATTACGAGGAATTTGTTCATATCCATGAGGGTTTTCTTTTCTTTTTTGATTTGGATGAACATACATTAATGTTAATTCACCCATATCAATAATATCACCATGATTGAGCAAAAAACGACGGCTTCTTCTTCGATTAATTAGGATTGAATTTTTAAAATTCTTATCCTCAACAAGAAGACCATTTGGTTTCATTGAAAGGGTAATTTTTGATAAATTACTATATACGTTTGTATTTTCATCAGCCAATGCTTCAACAACAGCTTCCATATTGATCGCATTCTGATCAACACCAAAAAAATTTGTTAGTCGATGCGGTGTTATTGATAAAAATCCAATTTCTTTATGTTCCTTTTTTTGAAAAATGTTTCGTGCAGAAAATAAACAAACACAAAATAATGCTAATAAAGGAAAAATATATAGAATATTATAATGGTTTCCTGAGTAAGTGAATATTTCACCTTTTGCAAAAATTGTAGAAGAACTCAGGGACGAAATAATGCTAATGAAAAATTGAGTAAAAACGATTTTTTTTTTCATTGGAGTGATTAATTTTCCTAACTTTTAAAATAATTCATTATTTGGGTTTCTGACAGTATTGAAATAAAGCACTACCAATTTTTAGAATGTCACCATTTTTAAGTGCTTGTTCTTCAATCGGCCGAAAGTTAACAAAGGTTCGACTGAATGGGTCATTATCAAGAAGTGCAAAATCTTCATCATACTGAATTAACTTTGCATGTGTTGGATTTACATATTGAAAAGAATTTAGATGAATATCATCATTATCTTGTGATCCAAGACAATGAGTTAGTTCTGTAAGTTCAAATTCTAGGCCTTCTATTTTTCCATTCAAAGCACGTAACCAAGTCTTTCTATAGTGAATTGAAAGGTAGATTACTCCAACAGAAAATAAAACACTGAAACTAATTAAACTAAATCCTCTAGTAATAAATGCTGATGATGTAATCCATAAAACGATTGGAGTAAAAATTGCGGTAATTGTACTTGCAATTAATCCAGCATAAATTCCTCTGGAAAACATAATCTGTTTTTTTTCGATAAAACCGACAGCAAGTCCAATAAAAATACCAATACTTATCCAACGTTGAGCATGAAGAATAATAGTAGAAATTGAACTATCATGAATCATTTGACTGGAATTCAGGACTAAATTGGCAAAACCAAAACTAAGAAATCCACCAAGAGCTCCTAATAGAGAACCAATAAAAGCTCCACGTTTTAAGAGGAGTATATTTTGGTGAAAAAATCCATTAGAACTACCTAAGACAAGTCCTAAAATAGTACCTAATAAAGTTCCTGATAAAATGGTAGTAACTGCTTGGGAAAGTTGAAACAGGCTTTGTATAAATAAAAAGATATCAACAATAAGCCAAGCACCAAAACCAGTCGCTAAGCCTATTAACAAATTGGGTTTTAGCAGTTTGTTCATTATTATTGTTTTAAAAAATGAGATTCCTAGAGTAATTAAACTCTAGGAAGGTAAGGATTATAAGCCTCTTTTACGCCGAATAAACGTTGGAATATCGTAATCAACTTCCTCTTTTCCGTTTTTCTTTTTAGGCTCATTATTTTTTAAATGAGGAGGGTAGTGCAAAGATTTTTCAATTGGTTTGATAAATCCTTGATCTAGCTCTAAAACTTCTTCTTCAGTATTTGTTGTTTTTCGTTCTACTTTTTCTACTCTTTTCTCCTCTTTTACTTCAAGAGGAGGTTTCTTTTCTAGCTTTTCTTCAACTTTTTCAAATACTTTTGGAGTAATTTCAACTCTTTCAACTACTTTTTTTTCTTCTAAAGAAGAGTTTAGACGTTTAGGAGAAATTATTTCCTCAGCTACTACTGGGGAATTTTTTTTTTTAAGGCTGTCACCAACTCTTAATGTGTGCTTATCCGATGTTAAATCAAGTTGTTCATCAGATTCTTTTTCAAAACCTGTTGCGATTACAGTCACCGAAACATAGTCAGCTTTATCATCATCTTGAACAAAACCAAAAATGATATCAGCATCAGCATCAGCAGTAGTTTCAATCAATTCAGCAGCTGCCTGAGCATCTAAAAGAGAAAAATTCGGATCAGCAACAATATTAATGATAACTCCAGTAGCACCACTAATTTGAATGTCATTTAATAATGGACTTGAAATAGCACGACGGGCTGCTTCTAAACCTCGATTTTCACCAGAAGCAGTTCCTGTACCCATAATCGCCCTTCCTTTATTTGACATGACTGTTTTCACATCAGCAAAATCGAGGTTGATTACTCCTTCAAGATTAATTAAATGAGTAATTCCACCAATAGCCTGTTTAAGTACTTCATCTGCCATTGAAAAAGCTTCTTGCATTGTAGTCTGTTGAGACGCAATATCAAGCAACTTTTGATTTGGAATTACCATTAAAGTATCGATATGTTTTTTTAACTCTTCGATACCTTCATTTGCAATTCTAGCTCGTCTTTTACCTTCGAACTTAAATGGAGTTGTTACTACACCAACGGTTAAGATTTTCATCTCTCTGGCAATTTCAGCAATAATAGGAGCGGCACCAGTACCTGTACCACCACCCATTCCAGCCGCAATAAAAACCATATCAGCGTCTTCAAGTGCTTCTTTCAAACGCTCTTGGTCTTCTTCTGCTGCCAGTCGACCCACTTCGGGCTTCATTCCAGCACCCAAACCTTTTGTTGTTTGAGCTCCTAATCCAAGTCGAATAGGTGCGAGAGAGGTGCGAAGAACCATTTCATCAGTATTTGCTACTATATACTCTACACCTTCAACAGCATCAACAATCATGCGGTTCACAACGTTTCCACCGCCGCCACCCACACCAATTACTTTTATACTGGTTTGTCCTATTTCTTTACTTTCGGTCTGTTCTTCGACACTACCAAAATCTATTCCCATAGTAGCCTTACTAAATTGATGGAAATTTTATAATTAAACTTATAACTCCACTCATAAAATCAAGACTAGTGTTATACTTTATGAAATACAAGGTTTTTTCTTATCTTCAAACGATTGAGTTAAATCCCTTCCTGAAGGAATATAACCCTTGAAGGGTTTGTAGCTTTAATTAAACCCAATAAAAATGGATTTACCACATTATTTTCTAACCATAATACTAATGTAAAAGTACTTTGATTTTTAAAACCCTAATGTTTTGCTCTTACTTTTTGATTTTTATACGTAATAAATTTTATTTGAATTCCTAAAAATAACATTACAATTTTCAAGCAATGTTTGAGGCTTTAACTTTTTGTTGATAGCTAAAACCATATTCTAGAAAAAGTAACAAAAATTCGATGTGTTTTGAATAACCAAACCTATAAATTATAAAATCTAATGTGAAACTGCCTATAATATCGTACTTTGTCTATAACTTGAAGTTAGACTATTAAAAAAAGTTTTTTAATAATCCTTTAAAATTACTAAGAACACTTGCATAAGTATTTTCAGGATTTGCCGTTTTTGAATAAATAATATCAGAACTATTTTGAGCACCGTATCTTACAAGACCAACTGCTGTTGCATACATTGGAGAACTAACCAGTTCATTTAAACCACCAACATTGATAGGACTTCCAATCCGAACAGGCATATTTAAAACTTCTGATGCAAGTGTATCTAATCTAGAAAGCAGTGATGAACCACCTGTTAAAACTACTCCTGTAGCACTTGTCGGACCATATCCAGAAACATCAATTTCTTGAGCAATAAGTTCGAAAATTTCTCGAAAACGAGCTTCTAATACTTCAGTAAGTAAATGTTTGCTAATAATTCTTTCTTGCCGACCTGAGATTCCTGAGACTGTAATTATTTCATCATCTCGAACTGATTTTTTTAAAGCTGTTCCAAATTCATGTTTAATTCGTAGTGCTTCAGTTCTAGGTGCTCTTAGTCCAACAGAGATATCATTGGTAACTTGGTTCCCACCAATAGGTAAAACACTAGTATAAACAATTGCTTCATTTCGATAAATAACCATATCAGTAGTTCCACCACCAATATCTAATAAAATAACACCTAACTCTTTTTCTTCTCGCTCTAAAACAGCAAGACTAGAAGCCAAAGGCTCTAAGACAATCGAAATAACATTAAGTCCAGCTTCTTTACAACATTCAATAATATTTGTGGCTGAAGTTACAGCACCTAATACAATATGAACCTTTGCCTGTAATCGTTTTCCTGCCATTCCAATAGGATCTTTAATCCCATCTTGACCATCAACAATATACTCTTGTGATAGTGTATGAATAATATCTTTATCAGGAGCATTAAAAGCTCTTGCAGACTCAATAACTCTTTGGATATCTGATTCTGTGATTGTTGTACCTTTTACAGCAACAACACCTTCACTATTGATCCCTTGAATATGGTGGCCAGCGATCCCTGCATAAACATTTTCAATTTTAATCCCAGATTTTAGCTCACAAGCAATAACAGCCTTTTTAATCGACTTTACTGCTGCACCAATATTGGCAACAACTCCTTTATTTAAACCTTCAGAAGGAGATGTTCCTATTCCGAGAATTCCTATATTTCCATCATTATCTAATTCGGCTGCGACCACACAAATTTTTGTGGTACCAATATCCAGCCCAACTATAAGTTTGTTTTCCACAAAGAACCCTTGTTGCTATTTTGTTTTTTACTGATTAAGGCAGGTTACTTAGGATCAAAAAAAGAATAACTTATACAAATCTCATCTAGCTGATGATGAAACTAAATGCTTGGAAAAATAAAGTTGTATAAGTTATTTTTCAGCTGTTCCTAAGAATTAGAAGAAGAATAACTTATATAAATTGCATCTAGTTGATAGTGAGACTAAACGCTTTGAAAAATAAAGTTGTATAAGTTATTTTTCAGGCGTTCCTTAGCCACAATTGTTTAATTCTGTTCGTCGAATCCCTAAATAAAACTGCGATCCCTTAAAAAAGCATTGACTTAAATTTTATTTAGTGGATTAGGTAGGCAACTTTAAGGAAAAAAGAATCTTCTTTCTTGATAAGTCTCGCTATATGCGAACCTAAAAGGCAAGGTCAAATTTAAAATAATATATCCACGAATAAACAACACTTGTCAATATCATTTAAAACCCCATATTTATCAAAAAATAGATTTTTTCCTCATTCTTTCAAAGATGTAATTATTTTGACTTTATGAATTATGTGAGTCAAACATGCAAACTAAAATATTCCATTTTGTTATTATTCTTGCTTTTACAGGATTAGATCAACTTATAAAAGTCCTAGTCCGAAAATTTATGACTTTTCAAACTAATATTGAATTAATTCCTTCTTTAATTAATTTAGTTTATGTTGAAAATAAAGGAGTTTCATTTAGTTTTTTAGGAAATTTACCTGATAATATTCGTGTTCCTTTGCTAGTTGGAATTTCATCATTAGTTGTTTTAGGAATTCTAACTTACCTTTATCGATCATGGGAAACACAGTTGTTGTGGGAAAAATGGGGATATTCCTTAATTATTTCTGGGGCAATAGGCAATCTAATTGATCGTGCATTTCGTCAGTCTGTAACTGATTATATGTACTTCCATTTTGGAAATAGAGGCTTTTTTGTAAATAATTTAGCTGATGACTTTATTAGTATTGGTTTTGTAATCCTACTTTGGAAAAGTTTTCAAAAAAAAGAAGGGGAATAATGGCGGCAGAAAATGCACTACGCTCTACAAGAGACTTCTTAAATCGCTTATATCAAGCAGGCGAACTTCTAGTTATTGAAGACGAAGTTGATCCAAATTTAGAATTAGCACAAATTCAAAAAGAAGTTGTGCAAAGAAAAGGACCTGCATTACTTTTTAAAAAAGTAAAAGGAACTCCATTTCCAATGGCAACTAATCTATATGGATCGACTCGTAGATTAGAAATTGCTTTTGGTGATCGTCCTTTTAAATTTATTAAAGAATCGGTTGAACTGCTAACAAATTTATTCCCTCCTTCTTTTGATAAAGTTTGGGGTGGGAAAAATTTAGCTTTGCAAGCAATGAAAATCGGATTAGATCGAAGAAAAAATGGTGCAGTTTGGAATAATTCGATTAGTCCTGTTAACTTGCAGACGCTTCCACAATTAAAAAGTTGGCCTGAAGATGGTGGTGGTTTTATCACATACCCTCTTGTTTATACAGAAAGTCCAAGTACAGGGAAAGGAAACCTCGGAATGTATCGAGTGCAAATGCATGATGAAACTCATGCAGGAATGCACATCCAGATTCATCGAGGTGGTGGTTTTCATTATCATGAAGCTGAACTAAAGAATGAAGCATTGCCTGCTAGTGTATTTGTTGGAGGGCCTCCAGCATTAACTATTGCTGCAATTGCTCCACTTCCAGAAGATATTCCAGAACTAATTTTTGCCTCTTTATTAATGGGAAAACGATTAGCTGTTGGAAAACCAGAAGATGCTCTAACTCAAGTTGTATTGGATGCTGATTTTTGTATTCAAGGATTAATTCCGCCACATAAGCGAATGCCAGAAGGCCCTTTTGGCGATCACTATGGATACTATTCATTACAACATGATTATCCATACATGGATGTTCAATCGATCCATTATCGTGATAATGCCGTTTTTCCTGCTACTGTAGTTGGCCGTCCACCACAAGAAGATCATTACATTGCAGAATTTCTTCAAGATATTCTAGAGCCTTTAATCACAATGGTGATGCCAAATGTGAAAAAGCTTTGGGCTTATGAAGAATCAGGAGTTCACTCTTTAGCAGCTGCAATTGTAAAAGAGCGTTATCGAAAAGAAGCGTTTACTACTGCAATGCGGATTTTAGGCGAAGGACAATTGTCGTTAACTAAATTCTTAATTGTAACAGATCAAGATTGTAATTTAAAAGATTTCCGTAGCTTTTTTGAGCTTGTTTTAGAAAGAGCAGATTTCAAAACAGATTTGTTTATTCTTTCTAATATTTCACAAGATACGCTTGATTATACAGGGCCAGAAGTAAATAAAGGAAGTAAAGCAATTTTACTTGGTTTAGGAAAAGAGAAAAAGAAGAATCTTGTTGAGCATTGGGGAGGAAGTTTTAAAGATAGTGGATTCTCCTATGCAAAAATGTTCTGTAAAGGTGTGCTATGTGTGAAAGGTGATCCTTATGCACTCAAAAAAGATTTAGCTCAAGAATTAGTAAAAGAACCTGATATTCAAAACTTCTCTGTAGTTTGTTTAGTTGATGATCCTAATGAAGCAGTAAAATCAGGAGAAGATTTCATTTGGCATATTTTTACTCGATTTGAACCAGCCGCAGATATTTATGGAAATACTCAAGTTGAGCGTTTTCATATTGGAATTGAAGGGCCAGTTATTATTGATTGTCGGATGAAGCCTTGGTATCCAAAAGCTCTTGAGGATGATCCAAAAGTAGCAAAACAAGTAGAAGAAAAATGGAAACACCTATTTAATCAGATGTAAACTGTCGAGTTAACATATTACATTGATTTGGAAGTGTTTTGTTTTTTAAAAGATAGTTAAAAAGTTGCTTTTGATAAACTTCATAAGCAACTTTGACTATTTTTTTCTTCTTTAAAAATAAAGGTGCAAGAAGTCCTTTCCCACCATGAAAATGATAGTCACTAATCAAAGTGAAATATTTTTTCTCCCACTGCAATTTATCCAAAAAAAATGATTTTGATTTTTTTGTAATCTTGTTTTTAAGAGCTTGATTATAGAAATAAGAGAATAAAAATTTCTGTTTTCTCTTCTTTCTTGAAATTAAAATTTGGATTTCACGTTGATTGAGCTGAATTTGAATTGTTCGATTCTGATATGGCAACCAACGGAAAATATGTTTTCGAGAAATCACATCATTTGTTTTGATGCTATTTCGAAAAATTTTGATGTAAGGATGAAGAGTTATATCAGTAAATTTATTTTTTGTTGCCTGCGAAAGTAACGTATTGATGCAATATTCTAATTTTTTTCGAGATCTTCCTTCATACTTCCACAAAGTTTTTTTATCAATATAGTTGAGATAACTTATCGGTAATTTTTTTTTATAGTCTTTAGAACTTGGATGATAAGAAATCGCATTATAACGATGATGCTTAACTTTAGATAAATGCCATTTTGTCTTTATTTGTTTTAATTCTGCTTGAAGATGAATTACATGCCTTCCCCAACTACCTGCCTCAATAATCGGAACTCCTGCAATATAGCGAAGTTGATTTTTCCTTGAAATTAAATGGTCATGTCCTGAAATAATAAAACTAAACTGAGGATACTGTTGAGCAATTCGTTTGATTGTATTTGAAAGCGGTTGTAAATTTACACGACTTGCAAATGAATCTCGTTTTAATCTTCGCCCAATATGAAATAAACCAATTAAAATATCTGGTTTTTCTTGTTTCTCAATTTTTTTGAGCCAGTATGGAATTGCATCTAATGGATCTTGAATTTTTAGGTGAGTATACTTTTTAGGATGAATCCACATTTTTACACCAATTGTAGTCATTCCTAGAATAACAATTTTTACTCCTTTTCTTTGGATACTAAGATAAGGCCGAATCCATTTTGATGGGTTTAGGTTTCCTGCAAGCCAAGTGAAGTTAGAGTTTGGAAGGTAGTATTTTTCTAGTAGTGGATTAATTTCGAGGTCATGATTGCCAATTGTAATGGCAGTATAATTGAGTTTTTTTAGTTCTTGAAAAAATAAATCTTGTTTAAGTCTATTTTTATGATGAAGAAAGTGAGTAAAAGGTGAGCCTGAAAGAGTATCACCTGCATCAAGAAGAACAAGATTTGGATCAAGTTCTCGAAGCTGTTTGATGATTGGTTTGATATGAAGAAGTCCTGATGCTTTTCTTCGATCAGGATAGATCAACTGTGTGGATAACCAACCATGCAAATCTGATGTGATTGCAAAGTTGATTATTTTTTTAGGTGTAGCAAAAAGATAGCTAGGAAAAATTAACAAAAAGAAACATTTTAAATAAATGTTTTTCATTTTGAAATCATTTTTGCCGCATACATAATATTTCCGTCCAAAGTTGGTGGAGAAAAATAATGTCCAATCTCTCCATGTGAAAAGGAAAGAGGTTTTTGCTCAAGTATAAAATTAGGATTTTTTTCTAAGAACTTTTGAATTACATCTTCATTTTCTTCAAGATGAATAGAGCATGTTGAATACACAAGAGATCCACCAGACATCACTTCTTTAGAAGCATTTTCTAAAATTTCAAGTTGTTGTTTTTGAAAATTGAGGATGTCTTCTTGAGTATAATACCAACGAACCTCAGGATTTCTACTCCAAGTTCCAGAACTACTACAAGGAGCATCAACTAAAACTCCATTAAAACGAAATTCTCTAGGTGGTTCTTGAATTCCATCCCATTCTTGAACAGTAACGTTTTTAGTATTTGTTCGAGTTACTCTTTTTCTCATTTCTTGAATAGAATAAGGACGAATTTCTGTAGCTAAAATTTTTCCTTTTCCTTTCATTAATCGACTTAAATGCAAACTTTTTCCACCTGCTCCTGCACAGACATCCCACCAAGTCTCTTTTGATTTTGGATCACAGAACCAGCCAATTGCTTGTGATGAAATATCTTGAATTTCCAATTGTCCTTTTTTAAACCACGAAAGTTGAGTGATTTGTAGAGGAGAAAAAATGGCTATACAGTTAATAAATTCAGGATGAACTTGATGTATAACATCATTTTTTTCCAAAAATTTAACAACAAATTCTTGGATATTAGGATCTACTCGAAGCCAAGTTGGTGTTCTTTTTTGAATATGATCAATGTACTGAAGTGCTGACTTGCTAAAGCTAGGAACTAGTTCTTCTATCGAAATATTTTGATGGATTTTCTGGATCAAATCAAATTTTTCTGAGACGGTTTCTGCTTTTTGGATTTGTTGAAGAAAAGTTTCATCAATTTTTTCTTCTTCTGCCCAAAACTGAATTAATGGCTCAACTGGATTTTTATCTAACAGATAGCCTAATAATAAAGCTAAGGAAGGTGATTCAACAGATTTTAACCAACCATACCAGCGGTAAAATCCAAAAACTGAGTTGCTAATTAGCCTTCGATCCTTAGAACCAAATTTTTTATTTTGGCGGAAATAGCCTGAAATAAAGCGATCAACTGGTTTTTTGCGAGAAAAAACATCTTTAGTTAATGCAAGAATCTCAGTAACAATTGAGATACGACGAGAGAATAAATTTTGATTGGTTTGCATGAAGTGCAGGGGAGTCAAAGAAAGTATTTTTGGATTGTCCAAAGATTAGGAGAGGAAAGTTCCTCTCCTTCTAGCAGGAAAAATCTTAAGCAAGTTGGTTTTTTCGTTCTTCTTCTTTTGCTAATTTTTGTCCGTGTCGATCTCGTTTAGATTTCTTAACTTGTGATTCTAATTTAGTCACACAAAGGTCAATTGCTTTATACATGTTTTGAGGATCATCTGCTTCTGAATTGTGTAAATGTCCATCACCTTTGAGTGTTGCATGAATATGATAAAGATGTTTTTCTACATTGAGGTGGATGTCTACAGTAATACTACGATCATAAAACTTATTTATCTTGTCCATCTTTTCTTCAATATAACTTTTTAGAGCATCTGTAAGCTCCATTTGCTTTGCTGAAATGTTGATTTCCATTCATTCTCCTTAGTGATATAATGAAAAATAAGTTACAATAATGGTTATCGTTGTTTTTTGTCGAACTAGCCTTTATTGGTAGGCAATCTTAGGTTTATTTTAATAAAAATGCTAGTATATTTTTGTAAGTCTTCAAGACTTCAAAAAGTAAGACAATCCTAACAGAACTTTTAGGGTAATTGTAGTACTAAATTTTAAGTTTTTTGAGTTTTTGAACGTTGTTTTACTAACAAAATTTCATTTTTCTGATGATAATGAAAATCAGATTTTTGTTTTCCAAAAAAAACTCTAATAAACTGAAAAAAAGCAATTATGCATTTTATTATTGCTAAGATAGTATATGGAGTGCAATACAAAAACAAAGGATGGATTTAGGTCTGTCGTTTGCATTGTGTTCTAAAAAAAAACAGCTCAATTTATTAAAACTAATTCAAAGTTATAAATTAATTATTAGGTTAAATATATGGATTTCGATCACCGAATGGAAGGAGATATTTGTTTCATTTCGATCGATGGGAATATCGCATTGGATGGGACAAACGAAGTTAAAGAGTACTTAAAAACTTTCATGGAGGACGATAGCATTAATGCCCTAGTTCTTAACTTTGGAAAAGTAAACTTTATAGACTCTTCGGGAATTGGTTTAGTTGTTTCTGTTTTTAAAGCACTTCAGCAAAAAAAGATAAAATTTGCTTTAACAGAATTAAACCAAAAAAATCGGGAAATTTTTTGTATGACTCGATTAGATAAGATTTTGAATATTATTGATGGTGATGAACAAGCATTAGAATTGTTGAAATCATAATCTATTGAAGAGATCGAAAGGTCTCTTTAATAAAAGATAAAGATATCAAACTCTCTTTCCTTAAAATAATAGAAAGATATCTAAATTTTTATGCTAGTATTTTTTTTTGAATGTATATCTAGGGGAATTTTTTCTTACTAGGGATGTGATTTTTATAATGGTATCTCCAAGGGGACTCGAACCCCTGTTGCCGCCGTGAAAGGGCGGTGTCCTAACCAGCTAGACGATGGAGACACATTATTTTCTTGATGCGTTAATTCTTAGTGAGCCGGGCGGGGGTCGAACCCACGACCACCTGATTAAAAGTCAGATGCTCTACCAACTGAGCTACCGGCCCTTCGAACTAACGAGGTGTACATCTAGAGAATTCTTTAAGACCTGTCAAATTTTTTTTTCAAAAAACTTCAAAAAAACTTCAAAGTTATAAAAAAGGTTAGATTTATGCTAACCTAATCCCTAGCTAGGCCTTTCATTGAGCTGCTTTCCTATTGAAAGAGTGAATACCTCTTTGTAAGTAGTAATTTTCTTGAATCTTATTATATTGAGTATGAGGTATAATGCACAAATCGATGTTACATAAAAATTGTTTACGCTTTTATCAAATTATACTGTTAAGTTTGTTCTGTTTTTCCTCATTTATCCTCTATGCAAAGCCAAAACCTGTAATCCAAGAAAATCTAATTTCAAAATCAGAAAGGATATACTTGGTTCAAGTCTTTTCCAAACAAGGATTTCAAAAGAAATGGCTTAAAAAGATTTTTTTTGATTCACGTTTGCTTCGTATACCAAAACTAGTGACAAAAAATGTAATTAATAAGGAGCCTACCCGTGGATATCGTAGGTTTTACAATCGATATTCAATCTATCGTGCAAAAAATTTCCGCAAACGTTGGAGAACTCGATTACGAAGAGCACAAAAAAAGTATGGTGTTGATCCAAACGTAGTTTCTGCTATTTTATTGATTGAAAGTAGTTATGGACGGTTTACAGGTGGACATCGGGTAATCAATGTCTTTTCCACATTGTACCTTGAGAATCGTCCAGATCGTTTAAAGAAGGTAAAAGAAAGAATAAAAGATCCAAAGTTACAAAAATATTATTTAAAAAGAATTAAAAGGAAAGCAAAGTGGGCATTTTCAGAAATGAAATCAGTTTTAAAAATTGCTCAGAAACGATGGGTGAAAAGTATTTATCAATTAGAAGGAAGTTATGCAGGAGCATTCGGAATTCCTCAGTTCCTACCGTCTAGTTATATGAAGTGGGCAGTTGATGGTGATCGCTCAGGAAGAAAGGACTTGTTTACAATTCCAGATGCAATTGCTTCTACTGCAAACTTTTTAAAAGTTCATGGCTGGAAACCATCATTGAATTATCGACAGAAAAGCAAAGTGATCTGGCAGTATAATAATAGTACTATTTATGCCAGAACCGTTTTAGGTGTTGCGTGGAGAATCCACAAACAAAGAAAAAGACGAAAAAAGATCTAACTTAAGGTATCCAGTGATGTTGTAATCCAGCAACTTTCTCAAAATCGCCCTGACAGATTTGAAAGCATAAATTACGCAATATAATAATAGCGTCTTTTCCTGCATACTTTGTTTTTAAATCTGACTGAGCTAAATGGATTACAATGTTTTCTAGTTCTTCCAATTCAAAATTTCTTGCCTGTATAATGGTTTCTTTTGCAAACCAAGGATTCATTCGCAACTGTTGAATGATTTCTTTTTGTGAAAGATTACTATCCTCCATCCATGAAACATGAAGTAGTCGCCTAAATTGGTTACTAATCAATCCAAAGATACTAATTGCATCAGCATGGTTTTCATTGAGAACTAAATTCAAGCTTTCTAAAGAATTTTTTAAATTTCGTTGAGCTAAAAAATTGGCAATACGAAAAACACTAAATGTTTTTGAATGACTAATGCTTTGCAGTAAGCTTTCTTCGTTTAAAGCATCACCTGAACCATATAATAAAGAAAGTTTGCCTATCTCCATATCTAAAATGGCTAAGTCATTGCCTGCAACCTCTACAAATAATCGTGCAACATTGGGAGTAATTGTTAGCTGTTTATCTTTTGCTCGTTGAATTACCCATGATGTTGGATTGAAATTATCATAAGTAACACTTGTTTTAATTTCTTTTGCATTTTTTTTGAGAACTGCATGTAAGTTTCCTTTTAATTCTGTCGGCTTTCTTATGTTTGCCGTCATAATAAAGTAAACTTGATCAGGTGGACTTTCCAAGTAGCTTTTTAGTTGTTTTAAAAATTGTTCACCAATTGTATTTAAAGCGTCAGATTCTTGGGTTGCATTTTCCTCAAAATGTAGAGTGGCCTTAATTTTACCTCTAAGAAACTCTTGAATGCTGATTTGAACTTCTGTATGAGCTTTTCGTAACGTAATATTTCGTTTTTTCCACTTTGGATCAATTTTTAAATAATATTCTTTTTTTCCTAGAAGACGAACTTCTTGAATGATTTGTTTTCCTGAAATCCAATTAACGGCTTCTTCTTTGACTGAAATTGTTCCTGCATCATACCAAATCAAATTTTCATCAGAAATTACTTCCTCAATTCGAATGCTTTGAATTTGTTTTTCTATTGTATCTGAAGATGACTTACCAACCTTGATTTTTTCAAGATTTTGCAGATCAATAATAATTTTTGTAGAAAAAAAAGAGACGGTTTCACATGTATTTTGAAATTCATCAAATAGGTTCTGTATTTCTTCTGAGTCTTGTCGGTAAAAACTTTGAACGTCAAAATAAAAAACAGAATCCTGTTGTTCTTTTTTTGAAACAAGTGACGAGATAATTTTTTCTCGTTTTTCTCTTAATTCTAGGTCTTGTGTTCCGTAAATAAAGTAAGCTTGTTCCATAACTAGATTCTAAGTTTTTGAATGCGTTGTTTCAACCATGTTTGCCGTTGAACCCCTCGTTGGGTTTGAATTGCTTTTTCTACGGCATACTTTTCACCAATTACAACCACCAATTTTTTTCCACGAGTAACTGCTGTATATAAAAGGTTTCGGTAAAGCATGATGGAGTGACTAGTGGTTAACAAAATAATCACAACAGGAAATTCACTTCCTTGTGATTTATGAATTGTTGTAGCCCATGAAACTGTAAGATTTCTAGCCTCTTCAGCAGAGTATTGAACTTGTCGTCCATCATAATCAACAATCAAGCTTTCTTTATTTCCACTAAGTAAAAAGCCTTGATCACCATTAAAAACATCAAGCTCATAATTATTTTTGGTTTGCATGACTCGATCACCAACATAGAATTTTTGTTTGTTGATGGTAATGGCTTCTTTATCTTTAAATAATTTTTCTTGAATTCTTTCATTAAGAAGCTCTGTTCCTAAGCTTCCTTGCCGAACTGCTGTCAGAATTTGAATATCTTTTTGCTCAACTTGAAATCGTTCTGGAATTTTTTGATCAAATAAAATGAAAAGATTATTAATAATTCGTTCATAATCAGTTTCATATCGTCCATTTCCATTCGATAGAAATCTAGGAATATCAATAAAATAAAAATCTTTTAGATCATCACTATTTTTAAGGTCTTCTTCAAAAAATTTTCCATGAATGATGTTGTGTGCATTTGTTGTAATTTGACTGGTACTACTTTGGCGGAAAATTTTGTTGAGACGAACATGAGCAATTTTTTCACTATCTAATAGATCACGTAAAATTGCACCAGCACGAATAGAAGGAAGTTGATCGACATCACCAACAAGAATTAATTTACAAGAATCAGGAATTGCATCTAACAGCAAATTAAAAAGTGATAAGTCAATCATTGAGCATTCATCAACAATTAATAAATCACTTTCAAGAGGTTTATCTTTATCTCTTCCAACTCCATTTCCTGAGATTTCTAAAAGACGATGAATTGTTTTAACTTCCATTTTTGTAGATTCAGCCATTCGTTTTGCTGCTTTTCCTGTAGGTGCTGCTAAATGAATTTTTGGAAGCTCATCTCTAAGAAGTTCTAAAATGAACTGGATAATGGTTGTTTTTCCTGTTCCTGGACCACCTGTAATAACAAAAATTTTCTCTTCAATAGATTGAACAACAGCTTGCTTTTGTTGTTCATGAAGAATCATTCCTGTGGAATTTTCTAATTGTTCTAATAATTTATCTTGGTTTTTAACGCTGAGTAAATTGGAGTATTGTTTAATCTTTTTTATTCTTTCTGTAACAGCCACTTCTTGAAAATAATTTCTTTTTAGAAAGACAACATCACCTTGTTCTTCTTCTTTAAATTCGCCCTCTAAAAGTAGATGTTCTAATACATCAGCAATGACTTCTATTCCCATTAAAGGAGCTTTATCTAATTTTTCTAATTGCGAAGCTGTGTATTGAATTAATGCTTCTTTTAGGTAGCAGGTATGACCCTCATTTGAGAGTTGATCCATATAGAACAGAAGTGCGGCTTTTGCCCGAAGAGGAGAATTTTTAGGAATATCTCGTTTTTCTGCTAAAGCATCTGAAACACGAAACCCAATGCCTTTAATTTCTTGAGCAAGCCGATAAGGATTATCTTGAATAATGTCAGCAGCTTCAAGACCATAAGCCTCATATATTTTCTGAATCAGGCTTGGAGGAAGTTGGAGTGCATGTAAAAACACATAAGTATCACCCTCTTCTCGATGAATTTGTCGAGTTGAAGTAATGACTTCTAATTTACTTTCACTAACAAGAGATAATTTAAGAATTTTTTCAGGGTTATGATCAATTATACTTAAGGTTTCAGTGCCAAATTTTTTAACAATTTGTTGTGCTGTTTTTTCTCCAATGCTGTGAAATCGATCAGATGCTAAGTAGCGAAGAATACCTTTTGTTGTAGTGGGTTCAACACAAGTGAATTGACTAACATGGAATTGATGACCGTAAGTTTTATGATTTGTCCAATAACCTTCCAGTTTTAAAGTTTCTCCAATAGAAACACTGTAAACACTACCTCGGAAAACAATCAGTTGTTCTTTTGGTTCTGAACTTAGTTTTCCAACCATAAATCCTGAGTCATCGCTTTGATATGTAATGGACTCTAATATTCCTTGAACTGTTTCAAGCTGCACTAGTTTTTGCCTCGATAGCGTACCGTTTTTGAAGAATGGCAATGATATCTCTCATCACTCTTTCATACCATTTGTTGTATTCGTATAGGTATAATTTGAAAGCATATATCGTATAGAGCTTTTCTCGTTCACGCTGATAAAATAAGCGTTGGAATTGCTTTGAAATGCCTTCAGGAATGATGATTGCTCGTTCTAATTCTTCTAATGGTGGAAGTTCTTCCTTTGCAGGAAGAGAGATTAAAAGAGTTTCCACTGCTCCATCAAAGCCTTTTTCCTTGATTAATTTCTCAATTTTAATTTCAATTTCTCTGCGATTTCTTCGAGGCAATAGTTGAGGATAAGAAAAAAAACTTTCTAATGGTGTAAAAATTTCTTCTTCCTCAATGATGATTTCTTTATATTCTCCACCTCGTAACTCACAAATTCTTTGCATGATACGATTCTTCCTTAACTTTTTATGCAACTCAACATAAGAAAGAATAATTTTTACTCGATTTTGAGTTTTAATTTCTTTCTGATCTTGCTCTTCTGTTATTTTTTGGATGAGATGTTGCAGAGCTTCTTGAAATAATTTATTTCGCCCTATAAAGTACTCAACAGTATCATAAGTCATGGTTACATAAGTGTTAGGTCATCTGAGAAAGAAAAAATTTATTTCTTAAAAGTATATTGGAGCCCAGAGATTTGTCAAAATGGATCAATCAATTGATGATTTAATAGTCTTTTTATGCAAAAAAGAATCTTTTTAGAAAAAAAAAGAAATTTTGATTCTATTATTATGGATGAGGTTATGGGTAATCGTATTTTTACATCAGAAGAAAGCCAAATATTAGAAGATATTATGATTCATCGACGAGATGTTCGTGGAAATCAGTTTATTGGAAAAGAAATTCCTAGTGATGTTCTTAATAAAATTTTATTTTCTGCTCAAGTAGCTCCTTCTGTTGGATTTTCACAGCCTTGGAAATTTGTAATTGTTCAAAAGCAAGAAATTAAACAAAAAATTCTCAATTCATTTCAAGAAGAAAATGATAGTGCAGCAAATCAATTTGAAGGTGGAAGAAAAGATCAATATCAAAAATTGAAGTTAGAAGGGATTATGGAGGCTCCAGTCAATATTGCGGTTTTTTATGAACCTTCTGACCATCCAGTTTTAGGACAGACAAGTATGAAGGAAGTAGGTTTATACAGTGTTGTT
>JBNMNM010000003.1:0-35568 GCA_051275585.1 bacterium
TAGTTGAGCTTCTGGATCTAACTGTTGATGTGTTGTTGAAGATGGATGGATTACAAGTGTTTTTGCATCTGCAACATTGGCTACTAGTGATGCAAGTTTAACATTATCAATAAATGCTTTTCCTGCTGCTAATCCCTCTTTTAAACCAAATGTAAAGATAGAACCAAATAAACCATCTGAAAACATCTTCTTTGCAAGTTCATGATCTTGATGTTCTGGAAGACCTGCAAACTTCACCCATGCAACTTTTTCATGATTTTTTAAATATTCAGCCACCTTTAAGGCATTTTGACTATGTCGCTCAACTCGTAAGTGAAGAGTTTCTAGTCCTTGGATAAACATAAAAGCATTAAATGGACTTTGTGCTGCACCAATATCTCGTAATAAAGTCACACGAGCTTTAATGATATAGGCCAGTTCTCCTACAGCTTCTGTGTAAACAACACCATGATATGCTGAATCTGGTTCATTTAATTTTGGAAATCGTTCTTTATTTGCTTTCCAATCAAATTTACCACTATCGATAATCACACCACCAATTGAAGTTCCATGACCACCAATGAATTTGGTTGCAGAATGAACAACAATATCGGCTCCATGTTCAATTGGTCGACAAATAATAGGACTAGCAAAAGTACTATCAACAATCAATGGAACTCCATGCTTATGTGCAATATCTGCAATAGCCTGAATATCAGTTACATTTCCTTCTGGATTCCCAATAGTTTCAACATAAAGAGCTTTTGTTTTTTCATTGATGTGTTGCTCAAATGATGCAGGATCACTTGAATCTGCAAAGCGAACAGTCACACCAAAATGAGGTAATGTATGTGAAAATAATGTATGAGTTCCACCATACAAACTACTTGCACTAACAATTTCATCTCCAGCCCCTGCAATATTAGTAATTGCAAAAAACTCCGCAGACTGTCCAGAAGCAACAGCTAAAGCTCCAACGCCACCTTCAAGAGCCGCCATTCGTTTTTCAAAAACATCAGTCGTCGGATTCATAATCCGAGTATAAATATTTCCAAACTCTTCTAAAGCAAAAAGTCTTGCGGCATGATCAGAGTCATTAAATACATAGGATGTTGTTTGATAAAGTGGTACTGCTCTAGAATTTGTTGTTGGATCTACAACCTGTCCTGCATGAACAGCTTTTGTTTCTAAACGATAATTTTCTTCACTCATTTTTTTTATAAATATAATCAAATTATTAGAATAAACTGGGAATTTTCTTTTTAGCGGATTGCACTCTTTCCGAAAAGATCTTTTTAGAAAAGTACTGTTTATTCTGTTTTTTAAAAAACAGAATTATATCATATAGATAAAGGAATTTCATTTTTTACTCTATTGAAACTTAAAACTTTATTTTCATTTTATTCATAAATAATATTGAAAGAGTACATATTCTACTTATAAGAAGACGGACTAAATAATATTTAAACTTTCATTTTTTTAAAAATTGGTAAGGAATTTCATGGATCAACAAACAACAGCAGAAGAAGCAGTTAAGGTAATTCAATCAGGAAACCGTGTTTTTATTCATAGTGTTGCGGCTGCTCCGTTGCATTTAATTAATGCAATGACAGCCCGAGCACCAGAATTACGAGATGTTGAAGTAATTCACATTCATACAGAGGGAGCAGCACCATACGCAAATCCTGAACATGCAAAAAGTTTTCGGACAAATGCACTTTTTGTAGGAAGTAATGTTAGAGCCGCTGTTAATGATGGACGAGCTGATTATCTACCAATTTTCTTAAGTGAAGTTCCTGCACTTTTTCGGAAAGATATACTTCCTTTAGATGTTGCTATGATCCAAGTTTCTCCTCCTGATCAACATGGATTTTGCTCTTTAGGTGTTTCTGTAGCTGTAACTGTAGCGGCTGTTCATAAAGCAAAGCATGTAATTGCTCAAGTTAATCCTAAAATGCCTCGAACTCATGGTGATGGATTAATCCATATTAATAAAATCAATTCTTATATTGAAGTTGATGAAGCATTACCTGAATTTCCTTCTGCACCAATTACAGAAGTTGAAGAAAAAATTGGACTTAATGTAGCAAGTTTAATTGAAGATGGTGCAACACTTCAAATGGGGATTGGAGCGATTCCAAATGCAGTTCTTGCCCAACTTACTACTCACAAAAACCTTGGTGTTCATTCAGAAATGTTTGCTGAGGGAGTAATTGATCTAGTTGAGAGAGGAGTAATTAATGGAACTCAAAAACATTCTCATCCAGAAAAATTAGTTGCTGGATTTATTATGGGCACACAACGTATCTATGATTTCATTGATGATAATCCTGAAGTTGCAATGCTCGATATTGCTTATGTGAATGATACTGCCGTAATTCGAAAAAATCCAAAAGTAACTGCGATTAATAGTGCTATAGAAATTGATTTAACAGGGCAAGTTTGTGCTGATTCTATAGGTACAATTCAATATTCTGGAGTTGGTGGGCAAATGGATTTTATGCGTGGTGCTTCCCTTTCAGAAGGTGGAAAACCAATCATTGCATTACCATCAATCACAGGAAAAGGAATTTCTCGAATTGTTCCATTTCTTAAGGAAGGAGCAGGTGTTGTAACTACTCGTGCTCATGTTCATAACATCATTACAGAATATGGTATTGCTGATGTTTATGGAAAGAATTTACGACAACGAGCAAAAGCCTTAATTGCAATTGCTCATCCAGATCATCGAGAAGGATTAGAAAGACAAGCTTTTGAGCGATTTAAAAGTTTATAGTTTCTAACTTGATCTAAGTTTTGGCTCTATCCTCAAGACAGGATAGGGCTTAAAGCTCATAAGTTTCTATTTCTCTATTTTGTAAAACTTCATCAAGCGAAAAAATAGGGGGGGTTTCTAGTGAGGAACAAAAACATAATGAGGCAGGACTCCCATTAATAAATCGAAAAAATACTTCTTGTAATATTTCAGAAAGAGAATTGATTATAAAAGAGTTAATTAAAACAGTTCCCGATTCTTGAAACAACATAGCTAACATTGCAAAGTTTTTCTTTTCTTCACCACGCAATTTATAAATAGGATAATGTCGAATATGTCTAGCTTTTAGCTTATTCACAAAGTTTTCTTTACTTCGATTTTTCCCTTCAAAATAAAAAAAAGCGTCATTCTCTAAAGCTAAATAATATCCTGCATTATGAACCAACACTTTATCACCTAAAAGTTGCCGATCACTTTGAATCATTACCTCTCCTTCCTTTTCAATAATTCCCTGATCAGGTCTAATTCCACCTTCAAGTAATTTTAGTAGGGTATGTAATTCATCATCAGTTTTTGTAATTAAGTGAGTTCTACCTCGGGCTGTAATCGAGAAATTAATTCGATTTAACCCAAAATCTTCTTGAGGAAAACTTGTGACATTGCGAAAAGCAATTAATGGAATCATATTTTAGAAAAAATACAATGCAGAAGTTGACTAAAAAAAGCAGGGACCGCTGAAGAATTTTCCTCTGGTGCCCAAGATGCAAAATTTTTGTCTGAAGTTGCAACATAAGGACCCGGCTTTACTTCATAAAAAACAGAGCCTGATTGTAATGAGATGATGGTGTGGTACACACCTGCTGGAATATCAACACCTAAATTTCCAGTTGTAGGATCAAGGATAAATACCTCATTTACAGTGCCATCATCTTCAAAGGTCGCAATCACACCTTTCCCTCGAAGAATCAAAAAAGCCTCATCTTTTAAAGGATCAATATGTCGATGTGGTCGAATATAACTTTCTGGCTCAATTGCATTTAAGAAACGTTGAGCATTATCTTCATCTTGATGAAAGTTATAGTGCATCCTAAAGCGAGATGATTCCTTAGCTTGCCTACTTACCGACTCTAGAAGATCTGGTGTGATGGTCTGAATTTTCACCGTTTACAATTTCCCTTAACAATCGTTTTCTATCTCGAGATAGTTTAACAATAACAACTACCTTTTGGACAATAAGCAGGATAAAAATTATATTCGAGAAAATTAAAAAAATTACAATCTGTAACGCATACTTTTCTAGCATTAGAAATTCACAGCGAGTTGATTTACTCAAAAACTAATTTGCGACGAAATCAAACTGGTTGATAAATTCATTCCAGTTTTTAACTCGAATCCATTCCTGATCTTTTACAGTCTCGTTATGTGGACGTTCCATTAAGAACACTTGACTATCAGGAAAAGCTTCTTTTACATCCATGCAATTTCGAGGACTATCATCTAAAAAAATAATTTGTTTTTCTGGATTTCGAACTTTTGCAATGCTCTGAGCCTTGCCTGGATAACTTTCATCCCCAAAATTCATGTGTCCAGCAAGGTACAACCCTGTATATTTCATTCCTAACAGATGTAAGTTTTTTTCTCGTTTTAAATAATACTCATTAGGCAGGTTCGTGACTAAATAAACTTTAAAAAGATCTGAAATTTGATTAAACTGTTGAATATTAACTAATGGATCTAGTCTTTCCAACCGATCAGATTTCAAAAAGCGATCCCATGCTTCTTCAATATCAACAGTTTGAAAGTCTTCTTCTAATGCCCATGTTTTTGGAACAAAGCCTTTTGGTAAATGAGGAAGATAATATTCTCTCATCATATCTACAAAGGATGCTTCAAAATCGAGTAATACTCCATCTACATCGAAAAAGAATTCCATATGCTTTTACCAATAACAGTTGAATAAATATATTGAATGGTAGCCTATCTAACAAAAAAATAGAAAATACGAAAGCTGAAAAAGCTAGAACTTCTCTTTAATCAAGTGATCAATCAAAACATCTTTCTCTTCCCAAATACCATTCAACCACCCTTGGATTTTTTGACGAGACTCCAAATCACCATTATAATTTTTTGGAACAAGACCTACAGGGACTTCTCGATATTGAACATGAACAACAACTTTTTTCACTTTTCCTGACATTAAATCGCTAAAACTAACTTCATTTGGTTCATATAAAAGCGTTGTGTCCACAATACCACTAAGATAGTCCGCCATCTCTGAGATTACAACAGCAACTCCTCCAGCCTTTGGTATTAATAAATTTTTATATGGAGAATTTTGCTCTTTACGCTTATCCTCTGTTAGACGAGTGCCTTCTAAAAAATTAATAACAGACACAGGAGTACGTTTAAAAATTTCACATGCCTGTCGAGTTGTTTCAATATCCTTTCCTTTCATTTCTGGATGTTTTTCTAAAAATGCTTTTGAATGTCTTTGCATAAAAGGAAAATCTAATGCCCACCAACAAAACCCAAGTAACGGAACTTTACGAAGTTCTTGTTTAATAAAAAACTTCAAGAATGGAATTTGATGATTATAAACTGTTTGCAGGACTACAATATCAACCCATGTTCGATGATTAGAAAAAACAAGTAACCATGGTTTATCTGTTGGGAGTGTATCCAAACCTTCAATATCATACTCAATTCTTTGAGTTAACCAAAAGATCAAACTATTTACATCAACCCAACGATGTCCAAACCAAATCAATAACTTTGTGCATACAAGTTGATTGATAGAAATTGGAATTAATTTGATTGTTCCTAATACTAACATAATCAAAAAATGAAAAGTTAAATTGAGGATACACAGTGATAGCGTAAACACACCTAAAACAGGTGCAGGTAGAAATGATAACATTCTCACAATCTCGGAAAAATTAATAAATCTAAATTTTTACATCTAAAAATTTAATAAAATTAAGCTTTGCTTTTACAAAAATCACCTACTGAAATGATTTTATTTTTTGAATCAAATAGAAGATCTACCCTTTATTTATAAATTCATCACAGCATTTTTTAGAATCATTTAGGGAAATTTTTTGAAAATCAAGAAAAAACAGTTTTTGAATATTGTTAATAGAAATAACACTACTCTACAAACAATTTTTAGATCTTAAAGCAATGCTATTATAGATTTATATCTCTTTTTACTTATTTAATACTTTCAATAATTTAAATTATGATCTTTTTCAAAAAAAAATAAAGACTTAAAAATTAATAAGATCAATAGATTATCTAAGCAGAAAATCAAGTTTTTCTATTTGGCTAAAGTATTATTATTCAATAAAATTTTATTATTTTTTGAGAATTGATTTTCATCCTGAAGGTGAGTTATTGAAATAGCTTAATTTAATTATTTTATAATTTCTTAAAGGATATTTTTATCCAAAAGAGTTTTCATTTTTCATGATTTTATTGAATCTCCCTATTTTTAAAATTATGATCCAATTCTTCTAAAAACTTATGAATGAATTTCTACAACTTTTAAAAAACCCTGCATTTCTTCTTTTGCTTATCATTGTCATAGGAACACTTATTGGAAAAATTGAAGTTTCCTCATTCTCATTTGGCTCCTCTGCTATCATATTTGTCGCTCTTATCTTCGGACATCTAGGCTATACCTTGCCTGCAACATTCCAAACCCTTGGACTAACTCTTTTTATCTACGCTATTGGATTACAAGCTGGTCCTGGGTTTATTAATTCTTTTCGGAAAGAAGGCGTCATCTTAACTTTTGGAGCATTATTTCTTGTATTGATTGGATTTCTTGTCACTCTAGGACTTAGTATTTTATTAAAATATAATTCTAGTATTGGTGCTGGAATGTTTGCTGGAGCGTTAACAAGCACACCTGGATTGGCTGTTGCCGTCGAAATTACAAACGGAACTTTATCTGCCGCCGCTTATGGAGTTACCTATACATTTGGAACTCTTGGAGTGATTCTTTTTATAAAAATTATTCCTTATTTCTTTAAAATTAATATTGAGGAAGAAGAGAACATCATCAAAGAAGAAGTTGAAGCACAACATCCAAAAATTATTCATCATCATATTGAAGTAAATAATCCTAATATTTTTAATAAACAAATTAAGGAAATTTATATTAATCAAGTTGCTTCTGTGACGATTACTCGCTTACAGCGTGAAGAGTCACAAACTTCAGAATTAGTTACGGCAGAAACAAGGATTCAAAAAAGTGATATTTTACGAATTGTTGGTACAAAAGAAGATCTTCAAAGAATTGAACTTTATTTAGGAAAAAAGATCACCAAAGAAATTCATTTTTCAAAAAACCTCGAAAAACAAAGAATTCTAGTATCCAAAAAAGATCATGTCGGTCGAACTCTTGGTTCCATTGACTTTTCAAACTCTTTTCATGTTCAGGTTTCTCGGTTAACAAGAAATGGAATGGATCTCCCAGCGAATGCAAATACTCGGATTCAAATGGGAGATCAATTACATGTAATTGGGCCAAAAGATTCCATTAGTAATATAGTAAAATTGCTTGGAAACAATATTGAATCTACGTATAAAACTGATGTTTTTTCAATTATTTTAGGTATTTTTATTGGTTTTCTGATTGGAAAAATTCCAATTACGTTACCAATTATTGGCACCTTTTATCTTGGGGTAACAGGTGGAGTTTTAATCACAGGTCTAACGCTTGGTCATTTATATAAAACAGGGCCAATTGTTTGGGTTATTCCTGCAACAGCAAATTCACTGATTCGTGATTTCGGATTAATGTTATTTCTAGCTACAGTAGGAACAATGGCTGGTTCAACAATAGTTGAAACCATTGAAAAAGAAGGGATTTCTTTACTATTTTCTGGTATTTTAGTGACCCTAATTCCTCTCATTTTAGGATTTTTATTATGTAAATATGTACTAAAAATTCGCTTTCTTCGTATACTTGGAGTTTTAACTGGTGGAATGACAAGTACTCCTGGACTAGCATCAACTACAAATCTTTCAAATACTCCTTATGCTGCGTCTGCTTATGCAACAGTTTATCCAATTGCATTAATTGGAATGATTTTATTTACAAAGGTTTTAGCCTTATTATTAAATATTCTGAATTAACCGTGGATTCTTATTTTTAAGAGACTCATCAACATTATTAATGTCAAAATCCAAAGGAACCCTAATCTTTTATATGTAAAGTAACTCATCTCTGAAATTGAAACACTGCTCTTGAATTTGCACAAAAATATAGAAATAAAACCAATCTACTCAAACAAGAAACATGGTCAGAAATTATTGATATTCGAAACGGTGACTCTTAAAAGACAAAAAATGGTGACATCCTGGTAGGAAAAAAAGCGAATTCTTTTTTAGAAGTTAAAAGAATTCGCTTTTTTTTATTTTTGGAATTTTTCTGCAAGATACTTAGGAAGTTCTTCAATTAAAATTCGATCTTGTGCCATTGAATCACGATCTCGTACTGTTACAGAATGATCTTCTAACGACTCAAAATCAAATGTTACACAGTATGGAGTTCCAATTTCATCCTGTCGTCGATATCTCTTACCAATACTTTGAGTAACATCAAATTCAGTTACAAATTGATCAGAAATCGCATAAAATACTTTTTCTGCTTCATCACTCAATTTCTTAGCTAATGGAAGAACAGCCACTTGAATCGGTGCAATTCGTTTGTCTAGTCGAAGAACAATTCTTGTATCTCCACCTTCCAACTCTTCTTCATCATATCCGTTCACTAATAAAGCTAAAAGAAGTCGATCAACTCCTAATGATGGCTCAATTACATGAGGAATATATTTCTTTTGAGTCATTGGATCTTGATAAGTTAAATCTTTTCCTGAATGTTCTTGATGTTGAGTTAAATCAAAATCACCACGATGTGCAATTCCCCATAGCTCACCCCAACCGAATGGAAATTTAAACTCAATATCAGTTGTTGCTTTACTATAATGGGAAAGCTCATCATCTTCATGATCTCGAACTTTAATTAGCTCGTCTTTAACTCCCATGTCTTTTAGCCAATCCACACAGAATTTTTTCCATGTATCATGTGCTTCTAAAGAATTCTCAGGATTACAGAAGTACTCTAATTCCATTTGTTCGAATTCTCTTGTTCGAAAAATGAAGTTTCCTGGAGTGATTTCATTTCGAAATGACTTTCCAATTTGAGCAATTCCAAAAGGAACTTTTTTTCGAGCTGTTGTTGTTACTTGTTTAAAGTTAACAAAAATTCCTTGTGCTGTTTCTGGACGAAGATAAACTTCAGATGCACTATCATCAGTAACACCTTGATGAGTCTTAAACATCAAATTGAAATGACGAATATCCGTAAAAGTCTTCTCGCCACACTTTGGACACTTAATTCCTAACTCTTCAATTTTTGCTTTTAATGCTTCATTGTCTAACCCTGCAACAGCAGATGCAGCTTCATCTTCTTTTCCATCTGCAATCAATTTATCTTCAATTAATTTGTCTGCACGATGACGGCTGTTACAGTTTTTACAATCCATTAAAGGATCTGAAAACCCACCAATATGACCTGAAGCTTCCCATACTTTTGGGTTCATCAAGATAGCAGAATCCAACCCAACAACATCATGTCGAGATTGAACAAAAGATTTCCACCATAATTTCTTGATATTATTTTTTAGCTCAACTCCAAGAGGACCATAATCCCAAGAGTTCGCAAGACCACCATAAATATCAGATCCAGGGAAGACAAAACCTCTTCGCTTTGCAAGTGATACTAACTTTTCCATGAATAAACCCAATTAAAATGAATCTAGAATTACATTCTTTTGATTGCTGCAATTCCTAAAATATCTAATGTTTTTCGTAAAACTTCTTTTGTTCCTAGAGATAAACAAAGTCTTGCTTGAACTGCCTCAGTAGATTCAGCGGTTAAAATTTTATTATCATAATAAAATTTATTAAATCCTCGGCAAAGATCATAAATATATCCCGCTAAAACGGCTGGATTTCTTTGCTTTGCAGACTCCTCTACAAAATCAGGAAAACGAGCTAGCTGAACTAAAACTCGAACTTCATCTTGATTCCATTGATATCGACCTAAGTAAATATCACTTGGTTTTTGCTCTGCTTTTTTTAATAAACTGCATATTCGAGCATGAGTATACTGCAAATACGGGCCAGTTTGACCTTCAAAAGATAATGACTCTTTAGGGTTAAAACTAATCGATTTTACTGCATTTGTTCTTAAAATATAATATTTGATTGCAGCTTGTCCAACTTCTTCAGCAACTTGTAGAAGCTCTTCTTCTGAACGACCTTGGATTGCACTTCTTTCTTTTGCTTGCTCTAGGGCTAATGATTTCATTTCGTCCATCAAATCATCTAAGTCAACTACAGTTCCTTCTCGAGACTTCATTCGTCCTTCAGGAAGAGTAATCATTCCATAGCTGATATGTTCGCAACGATTAGCCCAATCATAACCAAATTTTTCAAGAGTTTTGAATAAAACGTTAAAATGATTATCTTGTTCATTTCCAACAACAAAAAGACATCCATTCAAATGACGATCTTCATAGTCTTCGAATTTTTTAACTGTCGTTGAAATATCTTGAGTCATATAAACGGATGTTCCATCACCTCGAAGCAAAATCTTTTTTCCTAATTTTTCAGCTTCAAGATCAATCGCAATGGCTCCATTTTCTTCTCTGTAGCAAATTCCTTTTTCTAAAGCAGCATTCACTAACTCTTTTCCACCTGTGAATGTTTCACTTTCAAAGTAATATCGGTCAAAAGAAACACCCATTCTTTCGTATGTTTCACGGAAACCATCAATTACCCATTTGTTCATTGTTTTCCATAACGCACGAACTTCAGGGTTTTCTGCTTCCCAATCCCTTAACATTTGTTGAGCTTCTTCTAAAAGCTCAGGATGTTCTTTTTCTTTTTGAGCATAGAGTACATAAAAATCACCAACAAACTTATCCCCTTTTTTCCCTGTACTTTCAGGCGTTTTTCCCTCACCCCATTTTTGATAAGCCAACATTGACTTACAAATATGGATTCCTCGGTCATTCACTAAATTTGCTTTTACAAGATTATAATTTGAATACTCAAGAAGTCTCGCAAGAGTAATTCCTAACAAATTATTCCTTCCATGACCTAAATGCAGAGGCTTATTTGTATTTGGAGAAGAATACTCTAACATCAAGGTTTGTCCTTGCCCTGAGTCATTTTTTCCGTATTTTTCTTCTTCAATACAAACAGGAAGCATTGCATTCGCTAACCATGTTCCTGCAATTTTAAAATTTAGGTATGGCCCTTGTGCTTCAACAGTTTCAAAATGTTGATCATCTCCCCAATGTTCAGCAATAGCTTGAGCAATCATTGGTGGTGCTTTTTTCACAACTTTTGCTAATGGAAAACATGCAAATGCAATGTGTCCCATTTTTCCATCAGGAGGAGTTTCAAACTTAAAGGAATCAGCAGAAACGGAATCTAAACTAAACGCTAATTTTAGTAGCTCAATTACACGATCACTAATTCGTTCTTTAAGAAAATTAATAAAGTTATAAGTCATTGCTGAAATTAAACGTAAGTTTGGGGATTTGATGTGGGATTGCAATGTGATGGGTATGGATTTGCAGAAAGCCCTCTTATTTGTAAAAAGGGCTTTTTTATTTCTAAACTACAATTTTATCTTTTGTTACTTTTTTCTCTTCCTTTTTCTGAGGTTTTACTTTTCCTGATTTCTTTTCTCTTGCATCAAGGAAAAGAACCATAGGACTCGCAACAAAAACAGAAGAGTATGTTCCCACAACTAGACCAATAAGTACTGCAAAGCTAAAGTCATGGATAATATCCCCACCCAAAGCAAAGAGAAATACAACCACAAAGAAAGTAGTTACAGAAGTCAAAATTGTACGACTTAAACTTTCATTCACACTGGTATTGATTACTTCATCCAAATTCTTATTTGGAAGTTTAAAAACATTCTCTCTAACACGATCAAAAACAACAATCGTATCATTAAGGGAGTAACCAACCACAGTAAGAAGTGCAGCTACAATGGTAAGGGTAATCTCTTTTCCCATAAAGGAAAAAATTCCTAAGATAATTAGGACATCATGAAAAAGAGCCACTACAGCACCAAGACCATAACGCAACTGAAAACGGAACCAAATATAGGCTAAAATCACAATTAATGAAGCAATTACTGCCTGATAAGCTTTCTTTTTCAAGTCAGCACCAACCTTTGGTCCTACACTCTCAAATCGGCGGATCTTATAGTTGTGGATTTGTCCTTTAAAAATTTGTTCAATTTTCTCTCTTACATCAGTTCCTTTTGCTACTGCAGCCTGAGAAAGTGAAATTAAAATTTCATTCTCAGTTTGATCACCAAAAGTTGTGATTGAAACACTTTTTGTTAGGTTCTTTTTAAAAAGAGTTCGGATTTTTTTAATTGGTGGCTTTTGTTTAATAAATTGAATCTGAATAATGTAACCACCACGAAAATCAACTCCGTATTGAAATCCTTTAAAAATAATCGCACCAATTCCAGCCACAAGCAGAAATGCCGAAATGGCTAATGCGATATATCTTTTTCCAACAAAATCAAAATTTGGTTTCGTTTTAAAAATATGCATACTTATTCCGCTTGTTTAGATTGAAATCTTTACTAAATTTTTCTTATTAAGGTAAAATAACTCAAACAAAAATCGGCCAACAACAATACTAGTAAACATACTTGCTAGAATTCCAATTGAAAGAGTTACAGAGAAACCTTTAATTGGACCTGTTCCAAACTGGAAAAGGATAATTGCAGCAAAAATGGTTGTAATATTTGAATCTAAAATCGTAATAGTTGCTCTTTGGAAACCATTATTAATCGATCTTCGAATACTATTTCCTCTTTCTATTTCCTCTCGAATTCTTTCAAAAATTAGTACATTTGCATCAACTGCCATACCAATCGTTAAGATAATTCCAGCCATTCCTGGAAGAGTCAGTGTTGCTTGGAAATAAGCTAAGATTGCAACAATTAGTAAAAGATTAAAAATTAGAGCAAGTACTGAAAAGATTCCTGAAACATTGTAATACAGAATCATAAAAATGATCACAGCACAGAATCCAACAACTAAAGCCATCAAACTTTTCTTAATTGAATCATCTCCAAGAGAAGCTCCAATAGTTCGCTCTTCATTAATAACTAAACGAGCAGGCAAAGAACCAGAACGTAAAACTAAAGATAAATCAGACGCTTCTTGAACACTAAAGTTTCCAGAAATGGATGCTTCTCCACTAAGGATTGGCTCATTAATGTTAGGTGCAGATTGAACTTTTCCATCAAGAACAATAGCTAACTGTCGATTTACATTTTTTGAAGTCAATTCACCAAAAAGTTTTTGTCCTAAATCATTAAAAGCTAAACTAACTTGAGCACTTCCATTTTCATCAAAAGTAACTCTTGCATCACGAATCGCATTTCCTTTTAACGCAATTTTCTTTTCCAATACATATGTTGTATGAGAAAGAATTTCTTTAGTCACAGGATGTAGATTTTCTTTAATCGCAAGAATTCCGTCAGGACCTGGACTTTCAATCGAAGCATTTGCTTTTACTAATCTAAATTCAAGTTTTGCTCTTGTATTGATTAGTTTCTTTGCACGAGCTGGATCTTTAATTCCTGGAAGCTGAATGATAATTGAATCTTCACCTTGTCTTTGAATCGAAGGTTCTTTCACACCAAAAGCATCAATTCGGTTTCGAATTGTTTCTAATGCTTGTTTAATTGATTGCTCTTTTAATCGCTTTAACTCTTTTGGTTTTAATGAAAGAAAGATCTTACTTCCTGCATCTTGATAGGCAACATCATAATTTTCTAATACTTGTTTGTACTTTTCGCCTTCAATACGGAAATTTTCTAAATCATCAAGGTCAATTTCAATCTTTCGAGTTTGATATGTAGAACCAATTTTTTTCACACTAACATAATTTACATTTCCTTCTGTTAGTCGGCTCTCTAAGTCTTCAATCAAACTGTCTAAAACAGCATCAACAACTTCAGAGTATTGAACTCCAACATCAAGATACATTCCACCTTGAAGATCTAGACCAAGGTTAATAACTTTGTCTTTTTCAAACTGAGAAAGGTATTTTTGTTTCTCTTGATCATATAACCATCCCATTTCTCCATTAAGAAACTGCTTAATAGGGTGAGAAAGATGAGATAATTTTTTTCCTTTTTTCATGTTAAATTGAATTGACTCCTTACTTTTTGCAATAGTAATGGATTTAATTTTTTTAACATTTAAAATGATATTATTTAACTTTCCAGTTACGTCGGAAATAAATACATTTTTCCCCGCAGTTGGAAGCATCGTTAAATAATTATTTTGAAAAGAAAAATCTTTTTTCAAAAGTGCTTGAATTGATGAACTTTGAATTGGAAATTTCTTTCCTTTCTCCATCATGACTAAAATACGATTTTGCTTTGGCTGAGCCAAAAAATGTTGGATACTTTTTAAGTCTTGATATGATTTTTGAATATCAAGATAACGAACACTCACCTTTTTTTGTAAAGTCGCAGCACTTTGGGGTAAAAAGCTTTGAAATGTAGGGAGGTCGTAAAATATAGTAACCGCCAAAATGGCAAGAATCGCAATCCCCTTCCACGAAAATTTCATATTAAATTAGAACAAATGTTAATGATTGGATTGGATTACTTGCTTACTTCAGACGTATCTTTTCCTTTTGTTAGTTCAGACTTATCTTTTCCTTTTGTTAGTTCAGGCTTATCTTTTCCTTTTGTTACTTCAGGCTTATTTTTACTTTTTGTTACTTCAGCAATGCTATTTTTTTGAATTTTAATTACTGTTTTTTCAGCAATTTCAAGTAAAATAAAGTCTTTTTCATCAAATACTTTGTTTACTTTTCCAAAAACACCACTATTTGTAACAACTTCATCACCATTAGATAGATTTGAAACCAAACTCTGATGCTCTTTTGTCTTTTTTTGTTGTGGTCGGATTACCAAAAAGTAAAACACTACAAAAACAAGAATAAAAGGAAGAAATTGCATTATAGCACTTGGTCCACCAGATTTTCCAGCACCTTGAGCTAATACTTCAGGAATAAGATCAAACATAGTTGTTGCTCCAAAGTTACAACATAAAAACTCAGGGTTGAGTTCAGAAACTTCGTAAAAAATAGATAAAACAGAGAAATTCTTAGTACATTTCTCCTTAAACGAACGTCAACTGAAAATTCAGAAAAGCAGAAAGTTTCATTCTTTTTCTACTTTAACCGAACAGGAATCCATATTCGAAAACGGGTTGTTCCTTCTGGTGAATCAATCAATTGTAACGCTCCTTTTTGCTCCTTCATCAAACGATAAGAGATTGAAAGTCCAACTCCATTACCATCTTTCTTTGTAGTAAAGAAAGGAGCAAAGATTTTATTTCGAATCTCTTTTGAAATTCCTCCGCCGTTATCTTGAATTTCAAGATAGACATAGCGATAATTAGCTTGTTTTATTTTACGAGGAGTATTCCATGCAGAGCCAAACCGTGTAATAACGTCAATTCTGCTGCCTTCTGGAGAAGCTTCAACAGCATTTTTAATAATGTTTAAGATTACTTGGTGGAGTTTATCACGATCTGCATAAACAGAAGGAAGTGATGGATCGTAATCTTTCGCAATTTTTACTTTCTTTGAATTTTGCCTTTGGAAAAATAAAATATCATCAAGAATACTATGCACATTCAAATCATTTAATTCCAAAGGAACTTCTTTAGAATGAAGTAATAAGCTTCGAACCAACCGATCAATTCGGCCTAATTCTTTTAGGATAATATCTAGATAAGGTGTTGAGATAGGATTGTTTTTTAACTCTCGTTTTAGTAATTGGGTTGCCCCTTTTACTCCTGCAAGAGGATTTTGAATTTCATGTGCAACAGATGAGACGAGTAAAGAAAGAGGCTCTACTTTTGAGCTTTCTTTTGAAGGATCATCAGAATCTTTCTCTTTGCTTGTTGCCCAGAAAACAATAACACTACCCTCTCGATTTCCATCTTGATAGAGTGGTGCAATTTCAAAATCTGCAATTAATGGTGCAATTGCATTTCGTTGCACTTCTTGCTGATAAAAATGAAATGTTTTTCCATCTTTAACAGCTTTAGTACAGTATGAACCTAAGGCTGGTTCAAGTAACAAAACTTGATTGATATGAAATCCAAAAATTTTATTATTTGGACAAAACAATAGCTGAGAGGCATATGCGTTCGCAAATTGAATCCGATTTTCTTGATCAACTTGCAAAACGGCAACAGGTAAAGACTCAAGGACAGCTTCAGATAGTTCAAACATATCTAAGTCCTGTTTTATGAGTCTGTTAATTTTAAAACAGCTATAAATGCTTCTTTAGGAACTTCTACAGAACCTAGTTGTTTCATTTTTTTCTTTCCAGCTTTTTGCTTCTCTAAAAGTTTTCGCTTTCGAGAGATATCACCACCATAACACTTTGCAGTTACATTCTTTCGAAGTGCTTTTATCGTTTCTCGTGCGATTACCTTTCCACCAATAGATGACTGAATTGCAATATCAAACATCTGACGAGGAATAATTTCTTTCATCTTTTTAGCAAGATCTCGTCCTCGATAGTATGCTTTATCCTTATGAACAATAATTGATAAGGCATCAACAATCTCACCATTCAAACGAATATCTAATTTTACCAATTCAGCAACTCGATAATCAGCAAGTTCATATTCAAAAGAAGCATATCCTTTTGTTAATGATTTTAACTGATCATGAAAATCAAATACTACTTCATTTAATGGTAATTCATAGCGGATTTTAACTCTGTTCTCTCCAATGTATTCCATTCCATCTTGGATACCACGTCGCTCTTGAGCCAATTTCATCACAATTCCAACATATTCACTTGGAAGTAGAATTGAACCTAAAATAAATGGTTCTTTAATGTGATCAATTAGAGTTACTTCTGGAAGCTGACTTGGATTCTCAATCGGAAGTACAGTACCATCATTCTTATGAACATGGTAAATTACAGTTGGAGCTGTTGTTAACAGACTTAAATGGAATTCTCTTTCAAGTCTCTCTTCAACAATTTCCATATGAAGAAGACCTAAGAAACCACATCGATAACCAAAACCTAGTGCGGTTGAAGTCTCTGGCTCATAAGAAAAAGAGGAATCATTTAAGGATAGTTTTGCTAAAGCTTCTTTTAATTCTTCATAATCAGCAGAATCTACGGGATAAATTCCACTAAATACCATTGGTTTTACTTCTGTATATCCAACAAGAGCTTCTTTTGCTGGATAGTTAGACAGTGTGATTGTATCACCAATTTTTGTATCACCAATATTTTTAATTGAAGCGGCTAAAAAGCCTACTTCACCAGCATAAAGGACATCAACATCTTTTTTAGCTGGAGTAAACTTTCCAAGCAGAGTTAGTTGATACTCTTTTTCTGTTGCCATAAAATGAACATTATCATTCTTTCGAAGAGTTCCTGACATCACTCGAAAAAGAACCATAATGCCTAAATATGGATCAAACCAAGAATCAAAAATTAATGCTCTTAATGGCTCTTCAACATCTCCAACAGGAGGTGGAATAAGTTCAACTACTTGCTCTAAAATCTCTTCAATTCCAATTCCCATTTTGGCACTAGCATGCACTGCATGAGAAGCATCAAGACCAATAATATCTTCAATTTCTTTTGCTACTCGGTCAGGTTCAGCCGCTGGAAGATCAATTTTATTGAGAACAGGAATAATTTCTAGATCATTATCAAGTGCAAGATAAACATTAGCTAATGTTTGAGCTTCAACTCCCTGAGAAGCATCAACAATTAATAATGCACCTTCACAGGCAGCAATCGAACGAGAAACTTCATAAGTGAAATCAACATGTCCTGGAGTATCAATTAAGTTCAACTGGTATGTTTTTCCGTCTTTTGCGTTATAATTAACAGATACCGTTTGAGCTTTAATTGTAATTCCACGCTCTCGTTCAATATCCATATTATCAAGGAATTGATCTTGAGCATCACGATTACTTACAGCACCAGTATATTCGAGCAAGCAATCCGCAAGTGTTGATTTTCCATGATCAATATGAGCGATGATACAAAAATTACGAACTAGTGTTTGATCTATCAAGGTAAGTCTCCCTATTTCTCAACCTTCATTCCAACTTTACCTGTTCGGATGGATTCAAGAATATTGGTATCTTTCAATTCATGAAAAATAGTATCAATTTTCTCTTCCGATCCAGAAAATTCTACGACTAAATAACCATCAAAATGATCCAACATTCTTCCACCATAAAAATCAATTACTCGATTAATTTCTGGTGCAACAACACGATCGTACTCTAATTTAATAACAGTAAACTCTCGTGTAATTGATTTTGATATTTCTAACTCTTCTGATTTTACAATGTGGATTAACTTCTGAGTTTGCTTTCGAATTTGCTCAAGAACTTTACCATCACCTTTTACAACAATTGTAAAACGACTGATTCCAGGTGTATGGGTATGTCCAACAGTTAAACTTTCAATATTAAACCCACGTCTTGAAAATAGACTGGAAATCCGAGTTAATACTCCTGGTTTATCCTCAACTTCAATAGCAATGGTTTGTCTTTGCTCCATGACTCTCTATGACAAAAATTATTCTGCTAGTTTTACCAAATCAAAATGAATTAGGTTTGGTTTTCGACTTGCGATAGCCTTTTGTAATGCGGGTGCAATTTGTTCTACTTTTGTCACATCAATTGAGTTTCCACCCATTGCTTCTGCTAATTTGCAAAAGTCTGTAGATGTTTTAAATTCATGAGCAATATGACGACCACTATAAGAAGAGTCTTGTAGTTCTCGAATCATTCCTAAACGGTTATCGTTAACTAAAACTACCGTTAATGGAATATCATATTCCGAAGCAACTAAAAATTCTTGCATATTCATCATAAAGCTTCCATCACCAGTGATATTCACAACGGGTGTATCTCGATCAGCAAACCAAGCTCCAATTGCAGCAGGTAAACCAAATCCCATTGTTCCTAATCCGCCTGATGTAAGTAATGGAAGGTGCTTTGAATTAGTACAATGATGGGTTGCCCACATTTGATGACGACCTACATCAGTACTAACATTTAATTTTTCGTCAATTTTTGAAAGTTCATCAAAAATGATTCCCATCATTGAAGCATTATCTTGAGTTGGAAGAATATTTTTATGATCTTCATTTTTCGCCCAAGACTCTTTGACAGGGAAATTTTTCTTTTTAATTTCTACAATTAAATCTTCAAGAACAAGTTTTAAATCACCTACAATTGGAATATCCACAGGAACTGTTTTTCCAATTTCTGCTGGATCAATATCAAGATGAATTACCTTCGCTTTTTTCAGAAATTTTTCACCTTGTAATTGTGTAGCTCGATCACTAAATCTAGCTCCAATTGAGAAAACAACATCAGCTTTTCTAACATACTGATTTGCTTTTACTGTTCCATGAGTTCCAATCATACCTAAATATAATGGATCTCGATCTTCTATTCCACCTTTTCCCATTAAGGTTCGAACAACTGGAATATTAGTCATTCTAGCAAACTCAATAAGCTCTTTTTCAGCTTGAGCAAGAAGAACTCCACCACCAACAATAATTAAAGGACGTTCAGACTTTGCAAGCAAGCGATAAGCTCGTTTTACTTGTCCAATATGCCCTTTAACTGTTGGCTGATAGCCTGGCAAATTTCTTACTTTACCTTGTAAATCATACTCTTTTTTTGTAGCAGTTACATCTTTCGGATAGTCGATAAGTACTGGGCCTTTTCTCCCAGAATCCGCAATATAAAAAGCAGACCGAATAGAGGGAACAATTTCATCAGGATCAATTACTAACTCATTATGCTTAGTAACGGGCATAGTGATATTAAGGCAATCAACCTCTTGAAAAGCATCTGTTCCCATCATATGTGTAGGAATCTGACCTGTAATCGCAATAACTGGGACAGAATCTAGTAAAGCATTTGCCAACCCCGTGACCAAGTTAGTAGCACCTGGCCCTGAAGTAGCCAAACAGACTCCAGGTTTATTTGCAACACGAGCATATCCATCAGCCATATGAATGGCTCCTTGTTCATGTCGTGACAAAATATGCTGAATTTTTGATCCATGAAGTGCATCATAAATCGGTAAATTAGCACCTCCTGGATACCCAAAAATGGTATCCACTTCTAGCTCTTCGAGCACTGCAATGAGTGCCTGAGCCCCAGTCATTTCTTTAGTCATATTCTACAATATTCTATTCTAAAGTTACACTTCCTCTGAATCTGTTTGCTCAGTAGCTTCGTCTTTGATTTGGTAATTATAGTCATTACCACGATCAAAGCCTGTACCTGCTGGAACTAACCGACCAATGATTACATTTTCTTTTAATCCTTGGAATGTATCAATTTTTCCTCGGATCGACGCTTCAGTCAGAACTTTCGTTGTTTCTTGGAAGGATGCAGCAGAGATAAAAGAATCTGTACTTAATGCAGCCTTAGTAATTCCAAGAAGCAATGGCTCTGAAATTGCTGGTCGTAAATCATCTTCAATCAGCTTTCGATTCGCTTCATGGAAGATGTGTTTAGAGATTGGCTCTCCAATAAGAAAATTTGAATCACCTGGATCAGAAATCCGAACTTTACGCAACATTTGACGTGCAATTACTTCAATATGTTTATCGTTGATTCGAACCCCTTGCAATCGGTAAACTTCCTGAACCTCATCAACCAAGAATTTTTGAAGTTGTTTAACTCCCTTTACTCTTAGAATATCATGAGGATTTGCAGCACCATCAGTAAGTGATTCACCTGCTTTTACTTCATCACCTTCAAAAACATTAATATGTTTTCCTTTCGGGATTAAGTACTCTTTAGGCTCACCCACTTCTGGACGAACAATCAGACGACGTTTCCGTTTCATGTCATCACCAAAAGTTACAATTCCATCAATATCAGAAACCTGACATGGATCTTTTGGCTCACGAGCTTCGAAAAGTTCAGCAACACGAGGAAGACCCCCTGTAATATCTTTATTCTTCGCAGTTTCTCGTGGAATTTTAGCAATAACATCACCAATGCTAATAATATCGCCTTCAGCAATCACAAGCTCAGCTTTTACAGGCAAATGGAATCCTGGATGAACATCTCCAGCTTCTCGTTTAATATCCCGATGAGTCTCTAAATCTTGAATCACAACTCGTGGTTTCAAGTCAAAATCTGTAGTCTCTTGGATTACTTCACGAGCTTTTCCTGTATATTCATCGATTTGTGATTTCTTACTTTTTCCTTCCACAATATCAACAAATTTAACTTTCCCTGAAACATCTGTAATAATTGGGATGGAGAACGGATCCCAGTCACCAATTTTCGTATTCACTTCTATTTTATCGCCAGCTTTAGCATAAAGACGAGTACCTACAGGAAGCAATTGTCGCTCTACTTCACGTCCAAGATCATCAACAATTGTTGCCTCAGCTTTTCGAGACATAACAATTTGAACACCTTCAGAAGTAGTAACCAATCGAATATCATCAAAGTTTAAGAAACCAGCTCGATTAGTTTCCCAAGTTGTTTGTTCAACCGCTCGATTCGCCGTTCCCCCAATATGGAAAGTACGCATTGTTAACTGTGTTCCTGGCTCCCCAATTGATTGAGCAGCAATAACACCAACAGCCTCTCCGATTGAGATCACATTACCACGAGCTAAATCTCGACCATAACATTTACCACAAATTCCCTTGGTATTTTCACATGTTAATACAGATCGAATTTTAATCTCTTCAATGGTTGCATCTTCAATTTGTTCCACTAATGCTTCATCAAGAAGAGTTCCTTCTGGAACTAAAATTTCTTGAGTATATGGAGCCAATACATCCTCAGCCACAACACGACCAAGAATCCGTTCACCTAATTTCTCAATTACTTCACCATTTTCAACTAATGGACGAACATAAATTCCATCATTGGTTCCACAATCTACTTTAGCAATAACACTATCTTGAGCAACATCAACAAGTCGTCGAGTCAAGTATCCAGAGTTCGCAGTTTTAAGAGCTGTATCAGCCAAACCTTTACGAGCACCATGAGTTGAAATAAAGTACTGAAGTACACTTAGTCCTTCACGGAAATTCGCAGTAATTGGAGTTTCAATAATCTCTCCAGTCGGTTTTGCCATCAAACCACGCATTCCACCTAACTGCTTACTTTGATTTGTAGAACCACGAGCACCAGAATCTGCCATAACATAAATTGAATTCATGTGAGGCTTGCCGTTTTCATCAACCTTCTCTTTACCGAGATTGCTAATCATTTTTTCAGCAATTTCTTCTGTAACCCTTGACCAAATATCTACAACTTTATTGTAACGCTCATCATCAGTAATCACACCATCTTGATACTGTTGTTGAATTTCATCAACTTCAGTTTGAGCACCCTCTAAGATACCAGCTTTCTCATCAGGAATAATCATATCTGCCATTGAGATAGAGAATCCTGCTCGAGTAGAGAACTTGTAACCAAGACCTTTTAGACAATCTAGTAACTTAACTGTTTGTGCATTTCCAGCAACACGGAAACTGTAATCAATTAAATTCTCAAGATCTTTTTTCTTTAACAGACGATTGAAATATGAAAAGTCTAGTTGTTCAAGATTTACATTTTCAAAAAGAACAACTCGACCAGCAGTTGTTTCAACCATTTTTCCGTCCATTCGGACTTGGATTTTTGCTTGAAGTGCAATCAATTCATGGTCAAATGCTGCTAATACTTCTTTTGTATTTGCAAAGTATTTTCCTTCTCCTTTTTCATTTCGTGTTTGCTTGGTCATCCAATAAAGTCCCAACACCATATCTTGTGTTGGAGTCATGATTGGTTTTCCTGTTGCTGGAGAAAGAATATTGCTTGTTGCCATCATCAGTACTTTTACTTCCAACTGAGCATCAACACTCAATGGAACATGTACTGCCATCTGATCCCCATCGAAATCCGCATTAAATGCAGTACATACAAGAGGATGTAGTTGAATTGCTTTTCCTTCAATTAGGGAAGGCTCAAAAGCTTGAATTCCTAATCTATGCAGAGTAGGAGCACGATTCAACATTACAGGATGATCAACAATTACTGCATCTAAACTAGCCCAAATTTCAGGATCATTGCTTTCAACCATTTTCTTTGCAACTTTAATGGTTGGAGCTTTTCCTCTTGTAATTAGATCATTGAAAATAAATGGCTTGAATAACTCAAGAGCCATTTTTTTCGGTAGACCACATTGGTTTAGCTTTAATTCTGGTCCTACAACAATTACAGATCGTCCAGAGTAATCAACACGCTTTCCAAGTAAATTTTGTCGGAATCGTCCAGATTTCCCTTTCAAGGCATCACTAAGAGATTTTAATGGTCTCTTGTTTGTTCCAAGAATTGGTCGTCCACGTCGTCCATTATCAAAAAGAGCATCGACTGCTTCTTGAAGCATTCGTTTTTCATTTTTAACAATGATTTCAGGAGCATTAAGATCAATAAGTCGTTTTAGACGATTATTTCTATGAATTACTCGTCGATATAAATCATTTAAATCACTTGTAGCAAAACGACCTCCCTCAAGAGGAACAAGTGGTCGTAATTCAGGTGAAATAACTGGAATCACTTCAAGAATCATATTCGTTGGTGTAATTCCTGATTCTCGAAATGCTTCAACAACTTTTAGTCGCTTAATAATCTTTTTTCGTTTTGCTTCAGAAGTTACTTCTCGAAGCTCTTCACGAAGACGTGCACTAAGTTCATGAACATCAATTCTTTCAAGAAGCTCTTTAACTGCTTCAGCACCCATTCCACCACGATATTCTGCACACTCATCTTGAAGTTGCACATTTCGTGTTTCATCAACGATTTCGCCTTCCGCTAAATCTGTGGAACCTGGGTCAAGAACAACATAAGCATCAAAATAAAGAACTCGATCTAAGTCACGAAGAGTCATATCAAGAATATTTCCCAATCGACTTGGTAATCCTTTAAGGAACCAAACATGAGAAACAGGACAAGCCAACTTGATATGTCCTAATCGTTCACGACGTACTTTAGATTGAATCACCTCAACACCACACTTTTCACAAGTGATGCCTCGATGTTTCATACGTTTATACTTACCACAAATACATTCATAATCATGAACAGGGCCGAAAATTTTACCACAGAACAAGCCGTCACGCTCAGGCTTGAAAGTTCTGTAGTTAATTGTTTCGGAGGTTTTAATTTCCCCATTTGACCATGATGTAATTTGTTCAGAAGAAGCCAAACTAATTCTAACCGCTTGGTAATCTCCTGCATGCTCTTCGAGCATTTGCATATTCATACTGGTTTCTCCGAAGTACCGAAAATAGATGAATGTTTTCTAGGTCGTTAATTTAACAAACTGAGTATATTACGAATTAAAATTTTCACCTTCGAGGAACGCTCGATCTCGAATGAGCTGAAAATCTAAACAAAGCGATTTTAACTCATTAATTAGAACCTTGAATGATTCAGGAATTCCAGGTCTTACAGAGTGAGTTCCTTTTACGATTGCCTCATAAATTTTATTTCGGCCTGTTACATCATCTGATTTAACAGTTAAAAGTTCTCGTAATGTATGAGCACAACCATATGCCTCTAAAGCCCACACTTCCATCTCTCCAAAACGCTGCCCACCAAATTGAGCCTTACCACCAAGTGGTTGTTGCGTAACTAGAGAATATGGTCCAATGGAACGAGCATGGATTTTATCATCAACTAAATGATGAAGCTTCAACATATACATGTAACCAATGGTTATTTTTTGCTCGAAAACATCACCTGATTGCCCATCATAAAGAGTAATCTGCCCTGATTCTGGCATACCAATTCGAGCCATCATTCGATGAATATCTTTCTCTGCTGCACCATCAAACACAGGTGTTGCCATGTAAATTCCATCATGGAATTTTGTTGCAAATTCAAAGAATTCTTTATCATCTAAATCTTTAAGATATCCTGAAACAAAATCAGATTGATAAATATCGTTTAATTCTTTCTCAACTTGTTTACGTGGATTAAGCTCGTCCATCATTTTTTCAATTTTTGTTCCAAGCTCTTTCGCTGCGTATCCTAAATGAGTCTCAAGAATCTGTCCTACATTCATTCGAGATGGTACCCCAAGTGGATTCAACACAATATCAACAGTGCTACCATCTTCAAGGTAAGGCATTTCTTCAATAGGAACAATTTTAGAGATAACCCCTTTATTCCCATGTCGCCCAGCCATTTTATCACCAACAGAGAGCCGACGTTTCATAGCAACATAAACTTTTACGCTACGAATAACTCCTGGTTGAAGATCATCTACACGAGCTTCTCTTTCTTTTTTACTTTCGTAAATGTTGTTTAATAGCTCAACTTGAGATGTTGCGTTTCGAGCCATTACAACAATTTGTTCTTGAATGTCATCACCAATAACTTCAATATCAGCCCATGCACTATAAGGAAGACCTTTAACCATTTTCTCAGTGATATTTTCACCTGCTGAGAACAATAACTCACCAGTATCTCGGTGTGTTAAATTTGTAGCTAAAGCATGACCATCTACAAGAGCTAACAACCGACGCATTAAATTATTTTTAACAAGTCGGAACTCATCATAATAATCAGCATCAATTTTTCTAAGAGTTGACTCTTCAATTGCTTTTGTTCGAGCATCTTTCTCAACACCTCGGCGATTGAATACTTTTACATCAATCACAACACCTTCAATTCCTTGTGGAACTCGAAGTGAAGTATCTCGAACATCTCCAGCTTTTTCACCAAAAATGGCTCGAAGAAGTTTTTCTTCAGGATTTAATTGAGTCTCTCCTTTTGGAGTTGTTTTCCCAACTAAAACGTCTCCTGTTTTTACATAACTACCAATCCGAATAATTCCAGACTCATCTAAGTTTCGAAGAGCATGTTCACTTACATTCGGAATATCACGAGTGATAACTTCTTTTCCTAACTTCGTATCTCGTGCAAGAACTTCTAATTCTTCAATATGAATTGAAGTAAATCGATCTCGATGAAGAACTCTTTCACTAACTAAAATCGAATCCTCGTAGTTATACCCATTCCAAGGCATGAACGCTACGAGCATGTTTTGACCTAGTGCAAGTTCACCATTATCACAACTTCCACCATCAGCAATGATTTGTCCTTCTTCAATGTACTCACCTACACGAACAAGTGGACGTTGATTAACACAAGTATTCTGATTTGATCGGTTATATTTGATCAAGTGGTAGATATCTACATTTCCTTCAACAACATTTTGTTTCTCTGAAATATCTACATCTGCTTCAATCACAATTCGGTTTGCATCAATTCGATCTACAAGACCTGAACGTTTCGCAACAATACAAGTTCCTGAATCTTTTGCTACCTGATGTTCCATTCCAGTTCCAACAACAGGAGCCTGTGGTCTTACTACAGGTACAGCCTGACGTTGCATATTCGATCCCATCAAGGCACGATTCGCATCATCATGTTCAAGGAAAGGAATCAATGATGCCGCAACAGAAACTAACTGTTTCGGAGAAACATCCATATGACCAATGTCTTCTTTAGCAGCAGTCTTGAATTCTCCACTTTCACGACAAGGAACAAAGTCATCAATTAATCTATTGTCTTTATCTCTTGGAACATTTGCTTGAGCAATGATCTTTTGATCTTCATCAATCGCAGATAAATAGTCTAACTCATCTGTAATTTGTCCATCGATAACTTTTCGATAAGGAGTTTCGATGAAACCAAACTCATTTAACTGAGCATATGTTGCCAACGAGGAAATCAAACCAATATTTGGTCCCTCAGGAGTTTCTACAGGACAAATTCGACCGTAATGAGAAATATGAACATCACGAACTTCGAAACCAGCACGTTCACGAGTCAAACCACCAGGTCCCAAGGCACTTAAACGACGCTTATGGGTAATCTCTGATAAAGGATTTGTTTGATCCATGAATTGTGAAAGCTGACTACTTCCAAAGAATTCATTAATCACAGCAGAAACAGGTTTTGAGTTCACGATATCATGAAGCATCATTGTTTCAGTTTCTTGAAGTGACATTCTTTCTTTGATAGCTCGTTCCATTCGAACCAATCCAACACGGAATTGATTTTCAAGAAGCTCACCTACACTACGAACACGTCTATTTCCAAGATGATCAATATCATCAACAACTCCTCTTAACCCATCTTTAAGGTGTAAAAGGTAGTCAACTACACGTAAAATATCTTCTCTTGTAAGAGTCTTATCATCTAAGTCTTGCTCAAGTTTTAACTTCTTGTTGATCTTCATCCGTCCAACACGAGATAAATCATATCTCTCAGGATTGAAGAACATATTATGAATTAATCCTTTTGCAACTTCTACTGTAGGTGGATCACCTGGCTTTAATTTTTTATAAATTTCAATCAGTCCTTCTTGAGTGTCATTAACTTTATCACCAGCTAATGTATCTCGGAAAGAGGTTCCAATTGAATTATTACCAATACAAATAACTTCAAGCTCTTCAATTTCACTTTCGATCATTTTCTCTAAATGATCAGGAGCAATTGGAGTATTTGCAGTAATAATTACTTCATGGTTTTGATCTTTAACAGTCCGAAGAGCGTATCGACCAATAATGTCATCCACAATAGTAGGAATTTCTTGAACTTCTGCGGCGAGAAGTTTTTTCATTCCAGCTTTTGTAATTTTTCGACCTTTTGCAAGAATTACACTTCCTGTTTTTGGGTCACAAATATCATCAAAAGCTTTTTGATTTACACTTGATTGTGGATCTAAATATTTACTAAACTCTCGTTTTTCTTCGTCTTCAGTATGAGCTTTTCGTAAATTAATTTTTTCTTTTAAATAGAAACGTTCAAGTAATTCTTCTGTCGAATAACCTAATGCCTTTAAAAGAACAGTTGAAAGAAACTTTCTTCGTCGATCAATTCGAACATAAAGAAGGTCTTTCGCATCAAATTCAAAATCAATCCATGAACCACGTTGCGGAATTACAGCGGCAGAGTATAAAAGCTTTCCACTTGAGTGACTCTTTCCTTTATCATGAGAAAAGAACACACCTGGAGATTTATGCAACTGACTGACAATAACCCGTTCTGTTCCGTTAATGATAAACGAACCATTTTCTGTCATTAAAGGGAATTCACCTAAGTAAATTTCTTGTTCTTTAATGTCATTGATATGTTTTTTATCTGAATTCTCATCTCGTTCCCAAATGATCAGACGTAGAGAAACTCGAATAGGAGCAGCATACGTCACACCTCGGGTTCGACACTCAGCAACATCATATTTAGGATCACCTAAACGGTAGGAAACATACTCAAGAGTACAGTTTCCACTAAAATCAGAAATCGGGAATACAGATTGAAATACAGCCTCTAAACCTTGCTTTTGACGGCTTTCAGGCGGAGTATTCTTCTGTAGAAACCAAACGTATGAATCCTTTTGAACTTGAAGTAATGGAGGAGGACTCAGCGGAGTTTCAATTTTTCCAAAATCCAAACGTAACCGATGAATATTTGGGAAGTCGTTTGTCATATCGCCTCTATAACGAGTATTCCTTTAAAGTGAGCAAGATTTTTTTTGATATTCTTTAAAAGTAAAAAGCTCTTCGCCTAAAATGCACTACTCCCAGAGTTAAAGGGGAGTTTTTTGAATACTAAAAAATATGCGAAACTATTTAATTGAGCCACAGTGGCTAACTTTTAAGAGTAGAGGTATGATTTTCTTCTTGAAAGTGTCCAACACACAAAAGATTCTTTTTTTGTACAAATTGAGCTTTTAATGAATCGCTTTGAAATGTGATGGATTAATGGCATAACTTTGCAGAAGTGAAGGGATGTTAATTTTTCAGGAAATTTGACCAAATAAGAGAACTACGGCACGAATCAAGAATCGTCAAGTTTTTTTCGAGTAGTTTTCAAAATAGGTAGGTTTTTTGCAGATTCAGTTCTTTCTACAAAAAAAAAGCCCGCAAAATTGAGCGGGCTTTTTCTTAAAACTACTAAAAAGTAATTATTTAACTTCTGCAGTCGCACCAGCTTCTGTAAGTTGTTTAGCAACTTTTTCAGCTTCGTCTTTTGCAACACCTTCTTTAACTTTACAGTCAGCACCAGCAGATTCAACCATTGCTTTTGCTTCCTTAAGTCCAAGACCAGTGATTCCACGAACTTCTTTAATAACGTTAATTTTCTTTTCGCCAAAAGAAGTAAGAATAACGTCAAATTCAGTTTGAGCTTCTTCAGCAGCTGCAGCAGCAGGAGCAGCAGCTGCAACAGCAGCCGCTGCACTAACACCAAATTTTTCTTCTAGTTCTTTAACTAGTTCTGAAAGGTCAAGAACTGACATGTTTGAGATGAACTCAATTAGCTGATCTTTTGTGATATCAGACATTATACTTTCTCCTGAATCTTTTATTATTGTTTAGAATCAGCAACAGCTTGAACGACACGAACAAAGCTAGCTGGAATTTCATTAAGAGTACGAACAAAGTTAGTAACAGGAGCATTAAGCACATAAAGTAACTTAGCTACAAGTTCTTCTCTGCTTGGCAATGAGCCAAGAGCCTTAACACCGTCAAGATCAAGGAGTTCTCCAGTTCCTTTAGAAACTAAAGTACCACCTACGATTTTAACTCGGTCATTTTTTTTTGCTTGCTCAGTCAAAATTTTTGATGGAGCAACCACGTCTTCCGAACTATAGACGAACGCTTTAGTGCTAACAAACTGCTCACTTAAGCTTTCAAAAGGAGTTCCTTCAGCGGCTCTTTTTGCGAGAGTATTCTTGAGAATTCTCATTCGACTTTGGCCAGTAAAAAGTGCTTTCCGTAAGGTAGTTAATTCCTCAACAGTAAGCCCTTGATAGTCAACCAGAACACCAGTCACTGAACTTTCAAAAATCTCTTTAAACTCACTTACCAACACCTCTTTAGTACTTCTATTCATGTAGCACCTTGTTTTATAAGGGGTTAAAGCACATAAAGTACTTGCATCGGATAAGATCTTTTTTTTTGGAGCTTAAAACAGCGGAGTATCGTAGGGAGGTTTTTAATGAGGATTATCACAGGGATAATAAGAATCACTTTAGAAAAAGTGATCCCTCTATAAAACTCACTACATTATCTCGGCGGGATATTAAGCCTCAAAAGGCACCAGCGGTCTTGAATAACGCAGACAGCTAATCTTTTCTATCGGAACATGGCAGTGTTAACAGAAACACCAGGCCCCATTGTGCTAGAAATAGCAATATTCTTTAAATATATTCCTTTTGCCGCAGCAGGTTTCAACTTAATTAGTGTTTCAACAAGTGCCTGAATATTTTCAGCAAGTTTTTCAACTTCAAAAGTAGATTTTCCTACAGGAACATGAATATTTGAACCTTTATCTACTTTAAACTGAACTTGTCCTTTTTTAATTTGACCAACAATTGCACCAACATCAAAAGTTACAGTTCCAACTTTTGGATTAGGCATTAAACCACGGGGTCCTAAAAGACGACCAATTTTTCCAACATGAGCCATCATGTCAGGAGTTGCAACAACTCGATCGAACTCTAACCAACCACCTTGGATTTTAGCAACTAAGTCTTCACCACCAACAAAGTCAGCACCAGCTTTTTGTGCTTCTTCTACCTTGTCTCCTTTTGCGAAAACAAGAACACGAACTTCTTTCCCAGTTCCGTGTGGAAGAGAACAACCGCCTCGAACTGCTTGTTCTGTTTTCTTAGAATCAATCCCTAAACGTACAGAGATATCTACACTTTCACCAAATTTTGCTTTTGAGAGGTCTTTTACAAGTTGAATTGCGTCTTTCAATTCATATCGTTGTAAAGGATCAACTTTTTCTTTCCATTCTTTTTTTCTTTTACTAATTTTAGCCATTTTTCCTTTTGGTCTATTAAACCTCCCAGATACAGGTCTTCCTGCGCCTAACCTTATTGTTAGAGAACTATCTGGTAAAAATTATTTCTGACTTATGCTTGCTCAACACCCATACTTCTTGCCGTACCTAATACAAGACGTTTTGCTGCATCTAAATCATAGCAATTTAATTCAGGAAGCTTGATTTTAGCAATTTCTTCAACTTGCTCATCAGTGATCTTCCCAACTTTTTGCTTATTAGGTTCAGAAGAACCTTTTTTCAGATTTAATGCTTTCTTGATTAAAACGGGTACAGGTGGAGTCTTAGTAATAAAAGTAAAAGATCGATCAGAAAAAACAGTAATCACAACAGGAGTAATCATTCCCATTTGTGCTTTTGTTCTTTCATTGAAGCCTTTACAAAACTCCATGATATTTAGACCATGTTGACCTAAAGCTGGCCCAATTGGTGGAGATGGGTTTGCTTGTCCCGCTGCTACTTGCAGCTTAATCTGTCCTACAATTTTTTTTGCCATTGTCTGCCTTCAGTCTGTCTTGGATAATCTAAACTTTACTATAAACAGAAGAAAAAGAGCCTTGAATTGTCATAACCACTGCTTGAAAGCAAGTGGAAAACGTAAAAACTGCAACTTAAACTAACAACGTTTAAACAGTATTAATTTTTACTTTGTCAAAATCTAGCTCTAATGGAGTTGCTCGTCCAAAGATACTAACGAGTACAGTAACTTTATTTCGTTCTGCATCAACTTCGTCAATAACACCATTAAAGTCAGCAAATGGCCCTTCAACAACACTAACACCCTGACCGACTTGAAACGTAGAATCAAGTTCCATCTGTTTGGTGCCTTTTTCAATCTGTTGTCGAATTTTATTTAATTCTTCTTCGCTAATAGGGATGGGATCTTTCTGTGTACCACCAACAAATCCTGAAACTTTAGGAACGCCCTTTAGGACATGCCATAATTCAGGAGTTAGCCTCATTTTAATTAGAATATAGCCTGGGAAATAAGTAACCTGAGCTATCTTTTCTTTTCCGCCTCTTCTTCGAGTTACTGTTTCAGAAGGAATAAAGATCTCCTCAATTAAATCTTCACAATGATTTAATCGAAGTTGTTCCTCAATTAATTTCTGAACTTTAGTCTCATGCCCTGCATAGGCTTGAAGAATATACCAACGAAAATTGCTATCGAATGCCATCTGACTACTTAATTACAAGTTTAATTACTTCAGAAAGTCCTAAGTCAACACCACCTAAAAATACTGACATCAACAGAGTCATAACTACAACAACACCAGTTTGTTTAATAGTTTCTTCTCTGCTAGGCCAAGTTACTTTTTTAAACTCGACTTGAACATCGCTGAAAAATTGAGATATTCTTTTGAACATGGCTTTGGAGGAGGAAAGATATGGCAGGCCAAGTCAGATTTGAACTGACAACACTCGGTTTTGGAGACCGACGCTCTACCAATTGGAGCTATTAGCCTGTATAATAATTTTTATTTACTTTCTTTATGACGTGTATGCTTTTTGTCGAATTTACAGTACTTATTAACCTCAATCTTTGTAGGCTTTTTCTTTTTATTTCGAGTAGTACTATAATTCCGTCTCTTACACTCTGTACATTCTAATTGTACAATATCTCTACTACTATTACTCATTTTTTTTAACCAGAAATAAACAGTGAGGCAAGATGGATTATGGAGCCTGGGAGCAGGATTGAACTGCCGACCTCTTCCTTACCAAGGAAACGCTCTACCACTGAGCTACCCGGGCGGATAGATTTTGACATGGTGGGGAGAGGAGGATTCGAACCTCCGAAGGCGAACCGTCAGATTTACAGTCTGATCCCTTTAGCCACTCGGGAATCTCCCCATGTTGTGGAGCTGATGATGGGACTTGAACCCGCAACCTGCTGATTACAAATCAGCTGCTCTACCAATTGAGCCACATCAGCTTCTTACTTCCTACCCTTTGATAAGGTGAGGCATTTCTACTTCAGCTCTTTATTGTTGTCAAGATTTTTTTTGAAATTTTGTAATTTCGAAATCAAAACTAAATTGCCTCTAGAAATTCTTGTTGAAGAGTGTTCCCCTCAACTGATGGACATGTTTTTGAATGATTTTGGAAATAATGGCAAGTGAAAAATTCCAAAAAATGAACTTTTTCTGCATTAAAAAAAAATATACTTTAATTACAAATACTTCTATAATATATTTTTTATATTTCTAGTACTGACAAATGCTATAGAATATTGATACTTCTTTGTTATCTATTAATAACAAGCTTGAAAAATAACTATGAACTATGAAAAAACGACCACTATTCTAATTATTGATGATGAAGAAAGCATTCGTTGGGTGTTATCAAAAACCCTAGACATCGAGAACTACAAGGTATTTCCATTTAGTAATGGAGAGGATGCCATTCAATTCTCAAAAAAAATGAATGCAGATATTTGTTTGATTGATTTAAACCTTCCTGGAATGGATGGGTTTTCTGTGATGGAAGAACTTAAAAAGCTTTTACCTCAAGTTGTGCCCATTATAATGACAGGGCAGAGCACAATGCGTAATACAATTGATGCCATCCAAAAAGGAGCATTTGATTATATTTCTAAGCCATTCGATATTGATGAGGTTGAAAGCATTGTTCAAAATGCAGCAAAAGAATCCTTTCGCAGAAAAAATAGCAAAGAAAGCTCGATTTCAAAAAATAAGACCCCAATTCAAAATGATCTTATTATTGGAAAGAGTCGTTCTGTTCAACTTATATATAAGGCTATAGGAAAAGTTGCTAATACTGATCTTACTGTTTTGATAAAAGGAGAGAGTGGTACAGGAAAGGAACTAATTGCTCGATCCTTACATGAAAACTCAGATCGAGTGACAAAACCTTTTATTGCAATTAACTGTGCTGCGATTCCAAGTGAGCTACTAGAATCTGAGCTATTTGGTTATGTAAAAGGTGCTTTTACTGGTGCTCATGAAAACCGAAAGGGAAAATTTGAACTTGCTGCTGGTGGTACACTTTTTCTTGATGAAATTGGTGATATGCCAATGCCATTACAAACAAAGCTCCTCAGAGTTTTGCAAGAAAAGGAGTTTGAACCAATTGGAAGCGGTCAAACAATTCGTAGTAATGTCCGAATTGTTACTGCTACTAACAAAGATCTACCACTATTAATTCAAGAAAACCTTTTTCGGGAAGATCTCTATTACAGGGTTAATGTTTTTACCATTCATTCTCCTGCATTGCGAGAACGTGAGGGTGATATTGAACTACTCATCCAACATTTTCTAAAGAAAGGTGCTTTGGATATGTTGCTTCCATCATGTAGTATTAGCCAAAATGCAATACGAGTTCTTTCTGAATACTCATGGCCTGGAAATGTTAGGGAGCTAGAAAATACAATTAAGAGCCTAATGATTATTTGTTCTGGTTCTTCAATTGATATTGAACACATTCCTCAGCACATTGCTCCAAAAGAGAAAGTTCTAGAAATTCATACACAATATAATAAACTTTCTGATTGGTTAGAGTCAAAAATCCAAGATCAAGTTACAGACTATTGTCAAACAGAAGAAAATAATCTGTATGAAAATATTATCCACCAAGTGGAGTATCCTTTATTAAAGTTGGTATTGCAGGAAACAAAGTGGAATCAACTTAAAGCCGCCAAAATTTTAGGGATTAATCGAAATACATTACGGAAAAAAATTAATGACCTCCAACTCAAAAAAGAATAAAGAAGAAAACTTAGAGTCAAAAAAGCCACTTCAAGTAAAATGTCCTACTTGCTCAAAAAAAGCTCTTTGGGAAAATAATTTGTATCGTCCATTTTGTAGTAAACGTTGCTCTCTGATTGATTTAGGTAGCTGGAGTGATCAATCATACTCAATAAAAGGGGAGAGTGATTTTACTAAAATACAAGAAGAGTGATAAATTTTATGAAGAATGCAGTCCTAAAAGAAGCTAACCTACAGAATAAAACTTCTAAAATTAGCTGGTTTAGGCAAAAACTTCATCAATCAAAAAACCAAATTTTAAAACTTTTTGGAATTACTGAACAAGAAGTTTTACGAGTTTTTACCACTGCTATCTTATTTTTTATGATTCGTATCACCTTTTCCTTTGGTGATACGCTAAAAAATACCTACTTTATTAAAATGGTTGGAGCAGCCAACCTTCCTTATGCATACCTTTTAACTGCTTTTTTTACTCTCATTACCTTTTTAGGATATTTCCGATTATCAAAACTTTTTGGAAATCATCGATTTACTTACTTTCAATTCCTTTCTCTTGGAATTGGTATTTTCTGCTTCTACTTCACAGTTCCATTTAAAATAAAATGGCTTACCTACATTCTTTTTTCTTATACTGACGCATTTATGCTGATTGCTCTGCGTCACTTTTGGATTATTGTAAGTAGTACATTTGATCCTAGAGAAGGAAAACGCATTTTTCCTATTATTGGTGGTGCAGGACTCTTGGGGATTGTCGTTGGTGGGTTTACGATTGGTCCCTCAGTAAAATACTTAGGAATTCAGACTTCATTTTTGGTCTGGAGTATTATGTCATTATTAACCATTCCTTGTATTCGTTGGTTAAAACAATCTACTAAGAATTTTCACCCAATTACTTATGAAGCTCCAGAAATTAAAGTTCAACAAGTAGATAAACTCAAAGAAAAACTAAATAAAGTTTGGGCTATTCCTCTTGTTCGATCGATGAGTTATGCAACGATTCCAATGATTCTTGTTGTTTATTTTCTTGATTATCAGTTCTTCATTACGATGGAGCAGGTTTATGACAAGGAA
>JBNMNM010000004.1:0-35212 GCA_051275585.1 bacterium
TATATAGAATATAGTGTTATGGGAGAAATTGATCCATTTGAAGAAGCCCTCAAAATAGCAGGCGATGATTCTTCTGATAGTCAGGATGATGTTTTCAGCATGGCTATGGGCGATGATAGCGATAATAGTTCGCTTTCTGTAGCTGCTGGAAATGATACAGCAGTTGCATCCTCTTCGCCAGAAGGAATGAATATTGAGGTTATTCTTGATATTCGAGTCAGAGTAACTTTTGAAGTTGGGCGAACAAAAATGATTATTAGTGATTTGTTATCTTTAGGACAAGGATCTGTGATCGAGTTGCATCGTTTAGTAGGAGAGAATTTAGATATTCTAGTAAATGGGCAATTAATTGCGACTGGAGAAGTAGTTGTTATTAATGAGAAATTTGGTGCAAGGATTGTAGATGTGATTGCACCAGAAAATCGAATTAAATTTCTTGCTCACTATTAAGATTATTACTTACTCTTTTAGAATAGATTAATAATAAATAAGTCCTAATGTGATCCCACCAATAATAATTCGATAAATTCCAAAAGGTGCTAACTTGATTTGAGTTAATACCTTAAGGAACCATTTAACGGATACCCACGAAACTAAAAAAGCTACAACAAAACCAATCCCAAAATAGACTAAATCTCCTGAGCTTAGGCTTTTATATGACTTCAGCATGTCATATCCAACAGCAGCAACCATTACAGGAACAGCAATAATAAACGAAAAATCTGCTGCGGCTTTATGTTTAATCCCTAAAAGTAAACTTGTAACCATTGTTGAACCAGACCGAGACATCCCTGGCCATAAAGCAAAACATTGACCTAAACCAATGATGAATGCTTGCTTGTGTGTAATTTCCTCAACTGTTTTTACCTCAAATTTCTTTACGGCTCGATCAACAATTATCATAATGACCCCACCAACTATCAAACCTATTGCTACAACTGTTGGACTAAACAATTGTGTTTTAATTGTTTTATAGAGAAAAAAGCCTGCAAGTAAGGCAGGAAAAACAGCTAAGGTGAAATGCAAAACATTAGGTGTTTTTTTTCCAACAAAAACTTCTTTTAAAGATGCATTTTTTGAAGGAATCAGAGCTAGAAATTTTTCTTTATAAATTAATGTAATGGCTAAAATTGCTCCAAGCTGAATAAATATTTTAAACGTATCCGCACTTTTACTATTAAAATTAATAAGTTCACCAAATAGAATCATGTGTCCTGTTGATGATACAGGAATAAATTCTGTTAAACCTTCAATAACTGCGGTAATAACTGCACTTAAAATTTCATTCATAATTTTTTGGAATCATGGTGGATTGATATTAGGAAAAATTCGCCTTATCCTTAATTTGAATCTTTTTGAAAAACAATAGAAATCTTATGACAGATTATCAAAATGAATTTCCACTTGATGATGGAACAATTTATCTAAATCATGCGGCGGTTGCTCCTTGGCCAAAGTGTACAGCAGAAATAGTAAAGCAATTCGCTCAAGAAAATCAATTTTATGGGGCAAGGTATTATCCTAAATGGATGGTTGTAGAAAATGAGTTAAGAAAAAATTTAGCAAAACTGCTTAATGCTCCTTCTTCAGATGATATTGCTTTAGTGAAAAATACTTCTGAAGCATTATCAATTGTAGCAAGCGGGCTTTCGTGGAAATCAGGTGAAAATGTTATTACTTCTAATGAAGAATTTCCATCAAATCGAATTCCTTGGGAAGCATTACAAAAACAAGGAGTAGAATTAAAACAGGTTGATTTACAACAAGATGATCCAACAACTGTTCTAATTAATGCAATTGACCAAAATACTCGACTATTAAGTATTAGTTCCGTTCAGTATGGAAGTGGTATTGCTGTTGACCTTGTTCGATTAGGTGAAGTTTGTAAGCAAAAAGGAGTTCTTTTTTGTGTGGATGCAATTCAAAGTATTGGGGCATTAGAAACAGATGTTCAAGCATGGCAAGCTGATTTTGTTATGGCAGATGGTCATAAATGGATGTTGGGGCCTGAAGGTTTAGCTGTGTTTTATTCAACTCCTGAAGCAAGAGAGCTGATTGAGTTAAATCAATATGGCTGGCACATGGTAGACAAACACGGCGATTTTGATGCAAAAGAGTGGATTCCTGCAAAGACCGCAAGACGTTTTGAATGTGGAAGTCCAAATATGTTAGGAATTCATGCATTAAATGCAAGTATTCAATTTTTATTAGAAATAGGAATGGATCTTGTTGAACAAAAAGTTCTTGAAAATGCAGAATTTACAATGAATGAGGTTCAAAAACGTTCCAATATGACTTTGCTGACAAGTTCTAAAAAAGGTCAATTTGCTGGAATTGTGACATTCTTGCCTCAAGGAAAAAATCTACACTCAATCTATAGCAATTTGATGGAACAAGGTGTCATTTGTGCGATGAGAGGAGGAGGAATTCGGTTCTCATCTCATTTTTATACTTCGCAACAAAAAATACAGGACGCATTTCAAGCTGTAGATCAATTACTAGAAAAGTGAGTTTTTCGTGAACTTTGAATTTTTTATGAAGCGAGCAATTCAAATTGCTCGAAAGGCTGAGTTTCAAACAGATCCAAATCCAATGGTTGGATCTGTTTTAGTTGATGCTCAAGGAAATATATTGAGTGAAGGATATCATAAAAAAGCAGGAACTCCTCATGCAGAAGTAAATACACTTGCAGAATTTGAAGAGGTTCCAGCAGATTCAACTCTATTTGTAACTCTAGAGCCTTGTAGTCACTACGGAAAAACGCCACCTTGTTGTGAGCTTGTTGTTCAGAAAAAAGTAAAACGAATCGTGATTGGATGTACTGACCCAAATCCAGTAGTTGCAGGAAATGGAATTCGATTTTTAGAAGAGAATGGCGTTGAGGTGATTTCTGGCGTTCTAGAAAAAGAATGTTATGAAATGAATGCTGTTTTTAATAAGCATATTTTAACAGGGCTTCCTTTTGTTTCTGGTAAAGCTGGAATTTCACTTGATGGAAAAATTGCAATGGCTTCAGGTGAATCTCAATGGATTACTGGAAATGAAGCTAGAGAATTTGGTCATGAATTACGAAGCCAACATCAAGCAATTGTTGTTGGAGCAAATACATTATTAAAAGATAATCCTCGATTGAATAATCGACAAGATTCAGAACAAAGCCAACCAATCCGAGTGGTTTTTTCTTCTTTAGCTGATATTCCAGAGCAATCCCATTTTTTTCAAGCTGATGATACAGAGAGAATTTTATTTGTAGGAAATCAAGCTGATGATAAAAAAATTCAGGAACTAGAGAAGGCTGGAATTCATGTTTTTGTTGGTGAAGAAAAAAAGCCTAGAGTTCGTTGGGCATTAGATAAATTATATCAAGAAAAAAATATTTGTTCACTGCTGGTTGAAGGTGGTGGTGAATTATTGGCCTCATTCATCCAAGATAATTTAGTTGATCAACTATATTTGTTTGTATCAGGAAAAATTATAGGGGAAAAAAATGCTCCTAGTTGGTGTGGAGATCTAGGAATTTCAAGTTTATCCGATGTACCTCATCTCTCATTTCAAAATTTTCAAAAATTAGGCAATGATTTATTGCTAATTGCACAGTTTAACAACAGCTTATAATCAGTATATGATTTGGTTTTAAGTGTTATTTTTTAATAAAAATTCAATATTATCAATTATCTTTTATTTTTTTGATGATTGATTAAAACAATTTAAAAATTAACCTGTTGAAAATAAAACTATTCTTTCAAAGAGCTTTTTATGTTTACTGGATTAGTAGAAGAAGTTGGAATTTTGAATCATCTAACTCCAATTGGAAATGATCAGGCTGAAATCAGTATTGCCTGTAAAAAGATTCAAGGTGATTTAGCACTTGGAGATAGTGTTGCTGTTGAAGGTGTTTGTTTAACGATTACTCGTTTTTCAGAAAATGAAGTTGTAATGGAGTTATCAACTGAAACGGTAAGAAAAACGATTTTTGGTAATAAAAAATTAGGTGATTTACTTAATCTTGAAAGAGCATTGCAAGTTGGTGGACGTTTAGGCGGGCATATTGTTCAAGGACATGTTGATTCTTTAGGCAGTCTAGCTAATGTTCACAAACAAGGTAAGTTTTATGAGATTAGTTTTAATTATCCAAAAGAAATTCGAAAATATTTAGTTAATAAAGGATCAATTACAATCAATGGAATTAGCTTAACGATTGCAAGTTTAGAAGAAACTTCTTTTACAGTTGCTATTATTCCACATACTTTTCAAGGAACATCTTTGAAGGGATTAAAGGCAGGAGATCCAATTCATTTAGAAACTGATGTTTTAGCGAAGTATGTCGAAAACCTTCTCCTTTATGGTTCTAAAGAAGACGATCAAAAACCTGAATCTAAAATTACAGCTCAGTTCCTACAAGACAAAGGCTGGTAAGATTAGGATAAGTTAGCTTTCTTTAAAAGTTCAATTTGAGCATGAGCAGCTAAGTTATCAACAACCTCATTGATGTCACCAGTTGACATCATGTCTTCTAGTTTATAGAGCGTTAGTCCAATACGATGATCAGTGATTCTTCCTTGTGGATAATTATAAGTTCGAATTCTTTCACTTCGATCACCACTACCAACCATTCCTTTCCGCATTTGTGCTTCTTCAGAGGCAACAGCGTCCTCTTGAATCTCAAACAATTTTGCTCGTAATAGCTTCATTGCTTTTGCTTTATTTTTTGTTTGAGAGCGTTCTTCTTGACATGCAACAACAACATTGGTTGGAACATGAGTAATTCGAACCGCAGAATCTGTTGTATTAACATGCTGTCCACCTGCTCCTTGAGAACGATAAGTATCAACTCGGAGATCAGAAACGTTGATATCAACTTCGATATCATCAGCTTCAGGTAAAATTGCAACGGTTACCGCAGATGTATGAACACGACCTTGAGTTTCTGTATCTGGAACACGTTGTACTCGATGAGTTCCAGCTTCATATTTCATACGACTGAAAACATTCGTTCCTTCAATTGAAACAACAATTTCTTTAAACCCACCAATACCTGTTGGATTACTGTCCATAATCTCTGTTTTCCAGCGATTCAGGTCAGCAAATTTCCGATACATTTTAAACATGTCAGAAACAAATAGAGCCGCTTCATCACCACCAGTTCCTGCTCGAATTTCTAAAATTGTATTTTTTGTATCGTTTGGATCTTTTGGAAGGAGTAGAACATTTGCTTCTTTTTTAGCTTCTTCAATTTCTTTTTTAAGACGTTGAACTTCCTCATTTGCCATATCCCGCATTTCAGAATCTTCATTAGGATCTTTTGACATCTCAAAGTTATCATCAAATTCTTGTTCCATACCTACAATTCGATGAAAAATACCAGCAATAGGAGCAAGCTTTGCTTGTTCTTTCGATATTTCTTGTAACTTTCGAGAGTCATTAGCGGTCTCAGGTTCACTTAGTAGAGCGGTAAGTTCTTCAAAACGATCCGCAATTTGGGCTAATTTATCTAGCATAAGAACCTTATAGCAATAATATATGAGGATTAAATTTTCTTTTTTTAGAAAATAAGTCGGCTGGAATATAAAAGAAGAAATGATGGTTGTTGAGGGGATAAGAAAGAATTTCTTGTGCCCCACAACTTTGTAGAATGGCTACTATTTTTGGTATTTCTTTTTGAAACGCTCAATTCGACCAGTAGTATCAGAGAAATTTTCTTCTCCAGTATAGTACGGATGACATTTAGCACAAACTTCAGTCTTGAATTCTGCACCAAGTGTTGAGCGAACTTTGAAAGAATTACCACAAGTACAGCTATAAGCTGTTTCTTCATAGCTAGGATGTATTTCTGCTTTCATAGCTCTAATCCTTATTTGTAACGGTTAAACAAAGAGCATCACAGCATAAGTGAATTAATAATAAAAAAATCTTTATTTATTCAGCATTGCTAAAAGTTCTGCATTAGTCTTATATTTCTTCATTTTGTCAAGAAGAAATTCCATACTTTCAATATTACTTGTACTTGAGTTTGATAAAACTCGACGTAACTTCCAAATGTCTTTTAAAGTTTTATCAGACATTAGAAGTTCTTCTTTTCGAGTTCCAGATTTATCAATATCAATAGCAGGGAACATTCGTTTTTCAACAAGTTTTCGGTCAAGGATCAATTCCATATTTCCTGTTCCTTTAAACTCTTCAAAAATCACTTCATCCATTCGACTACCAGTTTCAATAAGAGCAGTAGCAAGAATAGTTAATGATCCACCATCTTCAATATTTCGAGCAGCACCAAAAAATCGTTTTGGTTTATGCAATGCATTAGAATCAACCCCACCAGAAAGAATCTTTCCACTTGGAGGAACTACTGTATTGTATGCACGAGCAAGTCTAGTAATTGAATCAAGCAAAATCACAACATCATGTTTGTGTTCTACTAATCGTTTTGCTTTTTCAATCACCATCTCTGCAACTTGAATATGTCGAGTTGCTGGTTCATCGAAAGTTGAACTAATTACTTCACCATTCACGGATCGTTTCATATCCGTTACTTCCTCTGGTCGTTCATCAATAAGAAGAACAATTAAGAAAACTTCAGGATGATTATTCGTAATGCTATTTGCAAGATTTTGCAAAATCATCGTTTTTCCCGTTCTTGGTGGAGCTACAATCAAACCACGTTGTCCTTTACCAATTGGACTAAATAGCTCGATTGTTCGGGAAGAACAGTCTTCTGGTCTTCGTTCTAATCGTAAAGGTGAATCAGGATAAAGAGGGGTAAGATTATCAAAGAGTGTTTTATCCTTTGACGCTTCTGGTTCTTCAAAATTTAGCTTTTCTACTTTAAGAAGAGCATAATATCGTTCGCTATCCTTTGGTGGTCGAACTTGGCCTGAAATTGTATCGCCTGTTCGTAGATTGAATCTCCGAATCTGAGAAGGAGAAACATAAATATCATCAGGACCAGGAATATAATTATAATCAGGTGAGCGTAAAAAACCAAATCCATCAGGCAAAGTTTCTAATACACCTTCACTATAAATTGCACCACCACGATCTGTTTGTACTTTTAAGACTGAGAAGATCAGATCTTGTCGAAGCAGACTACTTGGATTTTCAATCTCAAATGCTCTTGCTAATTCTTCAAGTGCTTTGATATCCATTCGCTTGAGTTCCGCAAGATTTAGAGGTGTTACGTCTGGATTTATATTATCTTCGATCCGTCCCTCAGTTCGTTTGCGGCTTCTATAATTTGCGCTTGAATTTGCACTTGAATTTGACGAGGAAGAATAATTTCGTCTGGATTGATTTTCGGTTTTCAAGAGTAGACCATCTTGTTAAGAGATATTAGAGATATGGGTGGAGTAACCTGAAACTTATTCAAAAGAATGAATGTTTGATGGGATTTATGTTCTGAAAATGCCGAGTGAAGATAAAAATTAATCATGTTGAGTAATTTTTTTGTTTGAAGGTTAATCTCACGGCAGGAATGGAACGATCACTATCGATTGTACTATAAGAAGCATGTCATACAAAAATAAGTCTTTAGCTAAAAGAATATTTTTGTATGACATACTTGTCAATATTTTTATTTTCTTTTTTCTGTATTCTTTAAAGTTTCTTCATTATCAACTAGATCATCAAATAAACCTTCAACTGGTTCATAGTAATCATTTTCTTCTTCAGAATATGATTTTTGATATTCATCTAAAGCATTTTGGAAAATCGATTCTTTTGTTGGTGTAAGAAGTTCTTCTGTTGTTTCTTCTTCCAATGAGTGCTGAATTTGAGAAACTAATCGCTCTTCTGATTCAGATATAAATTCTTCTTCTGTTTGATTACTAAGTACCTCCTCAAACTCATTTTTAGAACTTACTTGTTTTTCTATAAATGATTCATTTTTATGAGATAAAGCTTCTTCGAGTGATTCATTTTTATGAGATAAAGCTTCTTTGAGTGATTCATTTTTATGAGATAACTCTTCTTCGAATGATTTATTCTTATGAAATAACTCTTCTTCGAATGATTTATTCTTATGAAATAACTCTTTTTCGAATGATTTATTTTCAGGTGATTCTATTTTTTTTGTGTTAATTATCTCTTGAATTTTAGTCTTTTTGTCTACAGAATCGTTCTCTATAGCAGCACTTAGTGCTTCATCTGTTACCTGTTTTTCTTCAACTAAATCATCTTCTATTGTGGTACTAGGAATTTCTTTTTCCTCGATTCTATTTTTAGAATCAATAAATTCATTTTCTATCTCTGTAGTTAAGTCCTCTTCTTTACCTAAAACTTCTTTTTTAGTGTTCGATTCATCTTTTATAGTTTCTAGTTTTGGATCTATTGTTTTTAATTGTTGTTCCTTTCTTTGAGCTTTTTGTATTGCTTTTTCCTGATATAAAATTTTCTTTTGTAAAAAATAATTAGATATTTTTCGTTGAATAGGTAGGTTGCGAAATTCAAAATGAATAAAACTAAAATGAAAAGAAAGTCGTTGTGATAAATAAAACAAAGCAACTCCAATAACTGGAAGTGCAAGGTAACGACTAGGAAAGTAAATCAAAATTGAATTTGCGGAATAGCCCCAAAAACCAGCATATTGAATGATTAGGTCTGATTGGTGAGGAAACAACAGAGCAATAAAAATAGGAAACAACAGAAACATTAAAATACAAGAAAATATCCTCTTGCCTTTTGATAATTTTTTTTGAAAACTTAAAAATAACAAACTAATAGGAATTAGAAAGGCACAAAAACCAAAATTTTCTAACAAAAAGCCACTAATAATAGCACCAACTAATCCAAACCAATTTTCAATGCCATTTAAAGGCCACACTAAGTTATAGGGAGTAGGGTCAAAGTTTCCTTGTATGGTGAGTATAATAATAAGAAAAATAGCGACTAAAAAACGCAAACAAGTTGATTGCGAAAAAGGAATATTTGATAATGCTTTTAGTGGTATTTGCATAAGTTATGAAAAAATTAACTGTTTCTGGTTTTGTGATTGTTCTTTAAATAATTGATAATAATGACCTACTGTTTTTTCACCATGTGCGTCAGATCCATAAACAATAGGAATTTGATATTCTTGGGCATATAAACGCATTTTAGGCGTAATATATGTATTTTGAAATGATGCAACTTTATTTCCAGCCATATTAAAATCTAGAGAATATTCTCCATTTTTTAAAAATTTGAAGATAGAATCATCATCTCGCTGTGCTTCAAATTCTTCAAGAAGCAAATCAGGAAAAGAGAGAAAAAATTTATAAATTAATCCTAAATGACCTATTCTCTTAGGTTTATATTTACCTAAATTTGCTGTTAGCATTGATCTAATTTGTTGCCAATATTCTTGATGAACGGCTTGTTGAGATCCATGAAATGTAACTAAACCTTGGTAAAAATCTTCCGAAGTGAAGTCAATACAACGAAATCCATCATGGCCTTTTAATAAATGCAGTGAAAGAAGGGCATCATCAAGATAAGGTGCTGTTTGTTCTAAAAGTTTTTTTGTATAATCTTCATAACCTGCAATATAATCAAACTCAAGACCAGTTAGAATTTTAATATCAGAGGCATACTTTTTTTTCAGTGTTGAAACATGCTCAAAGTATTCTTCAAGTTGATTTGGAGCTAGGCATAATTCATCATGAAGCTTTTGATTTTTTACTAATCCTTTTGGAAGTGGAGCATGTTCTGTAATGGAATAGTGTGTAAAGCCTTGTTGAACTGCTTTCTCAATCATGATTTCTGTGGGATTACCACTCCCATGAGGACAGAGTTCTGTATGTGTATGTCCATCCCACTTCATTGTAGTTTCCATTCTTGGTTTTATTTCTTGATTTTCTATTAAGTGAGTCTTATTTTGATTATCTTATGTTTAGATTTTTCTATTTTCAGAAGCGAAATTTCATTTACCCAAACCAAAGGTTCATCTTGCTAAAGAACTTTATTACTTTAGTAATTATCCCGCAAAAAACTTCTAGGGTAATTCGTTTACAAATCTCACAGTTGTTTATTCAGTCCTTTATTGTCTTTCTTATTTTCTTTTTAATTATTGCTGGGTTTATCTTGTTTGATTATTTTGATATCAAAGAAAGATACCAAAACTATAAAACCCTAAAGCAAGCACTGATGCAACAAAAAGTTGATTTTCAGAAGGTAAATAACCAGCTGTTTGCTTATAATAAAAACATTAAAAAAATTCAAGAGTTCGATCATAAGCTTAGAGTAATTACAGGCGATCAATTTTTAATTCAAGGCTTGAATAAACCACTCTTAAGTGCATCAAAAAACGATCAAAATTCTCTTGAGTTTCGTTACGTTCTTTCTCGTTTAAGAAATCTCTCTTATAGTATCAAAAGACGAGAGGCAAGTTTTTTACAACTTGTTTCTTTTATGCAGGAAAGTAAGGATCGACTAGCTAGAATCCCTTCAATTCCACCTGTGCGAGATGGTTATATTACATCACGATATGGGAAGCGTTTAGATCCATTTACAGGTCGTCAAAGAAGACATGAAGGCCTTGACTTTGCGGGAAGACCATATACTCCAATTTATGCTCCAGCAGATGGTGTTGTCACAGGATCTTTTGTGAATGGTGGATATGGAAATTTTATTGTAATTAGTCACGGGTATAATATTACAACCCGTTATGCTCATCTGGCTAAGTTTGAAGTAAAAGCAGGAGCAAAGGTAAAACGTGGTCAGTTAATAGGCCGAATGGGAAATACAGGACGTAGTACAGGAACGCATTTACATTATGAAATCTTAATTGGTGATCGTCCTACTGATCCTGAAAAATATATTTTAGAATAATTTAGGTTAATGTAGGATGTGTACGGAATTCAAAGATGAGGGTAAAATAAAAAATGGCAAAAAACAATAAAATCCAAAAGCATAATATTGCAATTGTTGGTCGTGATACAGTAGGAAAAACACGTCTAATTCGAACTCTTTTAGAGCTTCCTAAAAATGCTTCAGTGGAGATAGAAAAAACTCCAGAGGAAGAGGAACGAGGTTATACTGTTTATAATCATTTCTATCATGTTGAATTACTTACTCACACAATCAATCTAATTGATACGCCAGGAAACACAAATTTTCTCCCAAAAGTAAATACAGCTCTTTATGTATCTACGGGAGCTGTATTTGTTGTTTCTGGACGAGGTATTTCAGAGTCAAGTCATCGAATTTGGGAAGCAATTATTTATAATGAGAAACCAAGGGTTATCTTTATGAATATGTTGGATCTTCCATCAGCAAATTTTGAGATGACACTTCACTCTATTGAAGAAACTTTTGAAATTCATCCGATTGTTATTTCCATCCCCTGCTACAATGATGGCGAATTAATTGGTATTATTGATGTTATCAAAAAGAAATTGTTGCAAGGAACAGGAGCTACTGCTGAATGGAAGAGCCTTTCTAAAAATGCAATTAAAGAAGTAGAGCTTTATCATAATCGTCTTATTGAACAACTAACTGAGATTGATGATAAACTTCTTGAAAGCTACATTAATGAACAGCCAATTTCACAAGAAGCTTTAGAAGAAGCTCTTGCTCATGGAGTAAGAACCCATCGTTTAACTCCAATTCTTGCAGGAGCTGCTAGACAAGAAATAGGAGTAACAGAGTTAGACCATTTCATTGAAAATAATTTTCCAGCGTATGAACACAGTTCAAGTTGGATAGGAACAACATCACAAGAAAATGTTGATGATTATGAAGAGCGAAAACCTTTAAACAGTGAAGCCTTTTCAGGCTTGGTCTTTAAAACTCTTCACAATCCAAAAGTTGGAAAGTTAAGTTGTCTTTTAGTTGCCTCTGGATCTTTGAAGAAAGGGCAAAAGCTAATCAATACAAGTAATGGCAAAAAATTCCAAATTAATCGTTTTGATCGATTAGATGGAGAAAAATTAGTTCCTTTAAAAGAAGCAACTGCTGGTGATATTGTTGTTCTAGAGAAAATAAAAGAGGTTGATACAAATCAAACAATTTGTGACGCAAAGAAACCAATCTTTTTTGAACCAATTCCTTATGCAGTTCCTCGTTGTACATATCAAATTAAGTTTGAAAATAAAGAGGAAGAAAAAGTAATTAAAGGAATTCTTGAAGAAGTAATTGCTGAAGATCCATCATTGCGAGTGCATACAAATGAGGAAACAGGCGAGTTATTATTGTCTGGAATGGGAGTACTTCATTTGCAACTAACAAAAGAACATATTCAGTATGCTTATGATCAAGAGATTATTTTTGATGATCCACATGTTGCTTATCATGAAACTCCAACTCAAAAAGTACAAACTGAGTCTAAATACCATAAAAAATTAGAAAACATCATTCATTATGGTGAAGTCGCAATTCATTTAGAACCTTTACCTCGTGGAAAAGGGATTGAATTTGAAAATCAAGTAATTGGTGGTGTGATTCCTCGACATTATATTCCATCAATTGAAACTGGAATTCATGAAGCCCTGAAACAAGGTGTTTTAGGAGAATATCCTGTTGTTGATGTTCGAGTAACATTAACTAGTGGTGCATTCCATAATGTTGACTCATCAGAAGTTGCATTTCGTGAAGCTGGATTTCTTGCCGTAAAAAAGGCATTGCATAAAGCAAAGTCCGTTTTACTTGAACCTATCATGAAAGTCGAAATTGATATTCCAGATCATGATATTGGAAAAATTTCAAAAGATTTAATGTCTCGTCGTGGAAAAATTCTTGGGTATGACACCAATGATTTTTCTGCTTTGGTGACTGCGGAAGTACCTCTTTCTGAGTTGCAAAATTATGCAACCACACTAAGAGAAAAAACCAAAGGATTAGGAATGTTCACAATGAACATGAAAAACTATAGCGTTTTGACTTCTCATTTAACGGCAAGAGTTTTGGCAGAACGAGAAAAAGAATTATAAACTAAAGTTGGATTAAAAACCTCTCACTATTATTTATTTGTAGTGAGAGGTTTTTTACTTTTCGCTATAAACGTATTGTTAATTTAATATTCCTATATATTAAAGCTAAAGCCTTACAAAAGGAGTTAAATTTGACGAGATGTTGTTTTTACAGTAATTTTATCAGTTTTTTGAATTTTTTTAGAAAGAAATAAAATTGGTACTTATTTTGAATTTAACTAAAAACAAAAAATAAGTATTGATATTTAAAGATTAAAAGTAGATAGGAAATTTTTTAGAGGAGAAAATTAATGGATAGTTTTAATACAGTTAAAGAAATCATGCTTTCGCAAGGAAGTTCAATTGAACACATTCGAGTTTTTAAAAAGTTATTTAAAAATTTTAAAGAAGAAAAAACAAAAAAAATTAAATGGGAGTCTATTTCAACTCCTCAAAAAGAACTAATTATTGAATATAAAAGTCTTGAAGAACCAAATAAAGAGGAAATTTCAACACTATTATCTTCATTAGCCGTTTGTAAGTTAAATGGAGGTTTAGGAAGTTCAATGGGCTGTGTTGGTCCTAAATCTGCGATTGAAGTTCGAGAAGGAAAAACCTTTCTTGATTTGATTGTTTCGCAAATTAAATCTTTGAATCAAGAGTATAATGCTGATGTTCCTCTTGTTTTGATGAATAGTTTTAATACTCACCAAGATACAAAAAAAATTATTCATAAATATCGAGAGCAACTACAGGTTTTAACTTTTCAACAACATGAATTCCCTCGAATTCGAAATGATACACTTTTGCCACTAGCAAAAGATTTGTATGGAAGTGATGCATCATATCCTCCTGGTCATGGTGATTTTTATGCAAGTATTTATCAATCAGGAACTCTTGATACTCTTCTAGAACAAGGAAAGGATTTTATTTTTGTTGGAAATGCAGACAATCTAGGAGCAAATGTTGATTTAAAGATTTTAAATCACATGAAAAATAATGATATTCCATTTATTATGGAGGTCACACCAAAGACTCGTGCTGATGTAAAAGGTGGAACAATCATTCAAAAAGATAATGGAACACTATGTCTTTTGGAAATTGCACAAGTTTCTAAAGAACATCGAGAAGAATTTAAATCTGTGAAAAAATTTAAGTTTTTTAATACAAATAATATCTGGGTAAATCTTCGAGCACTAAAAGCAAAATTAGAAAATGGCGGACTTGATTTAGATATTATTCGGAATAAAAAAACAGTTCATAATATTCCTGTAATTCAACTAGAAACTGCAATTGGTGCAGGAATTAATAATTTTCAAAATAGTTGTGCTGTCAATGTTCCTCGAAGTCGTTTTTTACCTGTAAAGAAAACAGATGATCTCTTGTTGGTTCAATCAAACCTATTTAAATTAAATGATGGATTATTAATACGAAATCCAGAACGTCAATTTGAAGGTCTTCCTTTAATTCGTTTAGGAGAGTTCTTTAAAACTGTAGAAGACTATCATGAGCGAATGACAAACATTCCTGATATTTTAGAGCTAGACTTATTAACTATTGTTGGTGATGTTCACTTTGGTCGTAATGTAACCCTACGAGGAAATGTAATTGTAGTTTGCGAACAAGAAGAATTACATCTTCCTGATCATTCTTTACTTGAGAATAAAGTTTTGACGGGTTCCATTAAAGTTGGAGAACTGTAGGTCTTAAGGGGGCAAGAATATGATTAAAGAATTTCTTTCTGATCCAATTATTAGTTTAGAAGTCTCGAAAAAAAAATTAAACACATTTGTAGGAGAAATACTTACTGGAGCGATTGTTGCGGATCATCGGATTGTTCCTCCTGAGAAACCTCTAATTAATGAGTTACTATCAATTTACAGTCATGATGTAGAGACTCTAAATAAAATTGACCATATTCTTCGTTCTAGAAAAGTTCCAAAACTAACGAACGTTGATGCATCCCCTGATTTTGCAAGGAGATTGTTAACACTAGTTACACAAATTTGTATTTGTGATTTTGAACTACATCTTGGGGAAGCTGAGTATATTCGAAATTTAGCAAAAAATTTAAATATTTTGCCTGCTGAGTCAGAGCAAATTATTTATAATTCAGCAAAACAAGTGCGAATGAATTTTTTTGATTCAATTTGTAAATCATTAAATTCAAGTGAACGTTATTGGTTTTCTGTTATCATTTTTAAGGTAGTTTATGCTGATGGAAAGCTTGCAAAGAATGAGTTGCAATATTTGCAGGATATTTTTCATTTATTAGAAGGAAGGCAACAAGAGGTAGAAAAAGTTAAACAGTCTGCTTTGGAATTAAATTTAGAGGATTTACCTAGAATCTATTTAGATGATGACATTGCAAGGAAGGTATTACGGTACTTATTAGAAATTTGTTTTGTAGATCAAGAATTTGATGAAGAAGAATTAAAAATTCTTGATGAGATCGTGGATTACTTAGGTTTCCATAAAGAAATCTATAAGCAATTGATTCATGCTGTAAAGATGACCTATTTACCAACTTTATTGGGAAAATAAAATGGTTTGAATCTTGTAATTTAAAAAAGGTCACCTAAGTTTAAATTTAGGTGACCTTTTTTTTTACATGTGGATTGCTCGTTTTTCCGTTGCGTCTAAACAAGCTTCTTTAAGAGCTTCTGTAAACGTTGGATGAGCATGAGAAATTCGTGCAATATCTTCAGCACTTGCTCGATACTCTAATGCAACTACAGCTTCTGAAATAATATCAGCAACTCTAGCTCCAATCATATGAACACCAAGAATTTCATCAGTTTCTTTATCAGCAAGAACTTTGACTAATCCTTCCGTTTCATTTGCAGCACGAGCACGACCTAAAGCTTTGAATGGAAAAGAACCTACTTTATATTTTGTTCCTTTTTCTTTCAATTGCTCTTCAGTGTAACCAACACTTGCAACTTCAGGCCAAGTATAAACAACACCTGGAATTGCATTGTAGTTGATGTGTGGTTTTTGTCCTGCAAGGAATTCAGCAACAAGAGTTCCTTCTTCCTCTGCTTTATGAGCTAACATTGCTCCACCAATTACATCACCAATTGCGAAAATACCTGGAACAGTAGTTTCTAGATGATCATTAGTTTGGATAAATCCACGCTTATCAGTTTGAACACCAATTTTCTCTAAACCAAGATTATTAGTGTATGGTTTTCGACCTACAGAAAGAAGACAGTAGTTACTTGTAAAAGTAACATCATTTCCTTTTTTATCTTTTGCAAGAATAGAAACCTGATCTCCTTCAACAGTTGCAGACTGAACTGCATGAGAAAGGTAGAATTTAATTCCTAATTTTTTTAAGGAACGTAACAACTCTTTTCCCATTGTTTTGTCCATCGTTGGAATAATCGAATCAAAGTACTCAACAACCTGTACTTTTGTTCCAAGACGAGCATAAACAGAACCAAGTTCTAAACCAATTACACCACCACCAATTACAGTTAATGTTTCTGGAACCTCTTCTAAAGCAAGAGCTTCTGTAGAACTAATAATTCGTTTTTTATCAATTGCTACATTAGGCAAAGAAGATGGTTTTGAACCTGTTGCAATGATAGTTTTCTTTGTTGAAATTTGTTCTTTTGATCCATCTGCTTTTGTGATTTCGATAGTATTCGCATCAACAAAAGATCCATGACCTTCAAACGTATCAATCTTGTTTTTCTTCATCAAAAAAGAAATTCCATCAAAAGTTTCAGAAATTACTTTGTTCTTTCTTCCAAGCATTTGTTTCCAATCAAAGGAAAGCTCACCTGTATTGATTCCATGAGTCTTAAAATGCTTTGCAGCATTATGATAATGCTCAGAAGAATCAAGCAGTGCTTTTGAAGGAATACAACCTACATTAAGACATGTTCCACCCATAGTAGAATATTTCTCAATGATAGCTGTTTTCATTCCAAGTTGAGCACAGCGAATCGCAGCAACATATCCACCAGGGCCAGAACCAACTATAGTAATATCGTATTGCATTATAAATCCTTAGATAAAAACTTTGATGCTGAAATTAAAGTTCAAGAAGAAAACGAATTGGATCTTCAAGCATTTCTTTTACTTTTACCAAGAAACTTACTGATTCTTTTCCATCAATAACTCTGTGATCATAAGAAAGAGCAAGATACATCATTGGTCGAATTTCTACTTTTCCATCAATTGCAATTGGTCGTTCTTGGATTTTATGCATTCCAAGAATTGCACTTTGCGGAGGATTAAGGATTGGAGTCGACATTAATGAACCAAATACACCACCATTTGTGATTGTAAATGTACCGCCTGTCATATCTTCAACAGTAATTTTGCTGTCTCGTGCTTTGATTGCAAGTCGTTTAATTTCTTTTTCAATATTTGCAAGACTTAATGTTTCTGCATTTCGAACTACAGGAACCATTAAACCACGAGGAGCACTTACTGCAATTCCAACATCAACATAGTCATGAAAAAGAATGTCTTTTCCATCAATACTTGCATTGACTGCTGGAAATGTCTTTAATGCTTCTACACATGCTTTTGTGAAGAAAGACATAAAACCAAGACCGATTTCATGAGTCTCTTTAAACTGCTCTTTGTACTTACTTCGGATAGCCATGATTTCAGTAAGGTCAACTTCATTGAATGTAGTTAACATTGCTGTTTCACTTTTAACTGCCACTAGTCGCTCTGCAATTTTCTTTCGCAGATTAGACATTTTTTCACGACGAGTATTTCGGCTTCCACCAAAAGATGGTGCTGCTACTGGAACTGCTTTTTTTGCTTGTGCTACAGGTGTAGGAGGAGTTGCTTTTGATGAAGCACCAAGAGCATCAGTTTTTGTAATTCTTCCGCCTTTTCCTGTTCCTTGAACATTGCTTGAATCAACACCTGATTCAGACATAATTTTTTGAGCAGCAACAGAAGGATGTCCTTGTGGATATCCGCCTTCAGCTACAGGAGCACTTTCAACAGGAGCAGAAGTACTTTCTGCTGGAGCTGGTTTTGCTTCTCCGCCACTTGCAGAAGTATCAACTGTACATGCAACAACACCGATAGCTACAGTTTCTCCTTCTTCAACTAAAATCTTAAGGATTCCGTTACCTTCTGCTGGAACAGAAAGTGTTGCTTTATCAGATTCAACTTCAAAAAGTTCATCACCATCATTTACAAAGTCACCATCAGCTTTTAACCAATTAGCAATTTCAACTTCAGTAATCGACTCCCCAGGAGTTGGGACTTTAATTTCAACAATCATACAAGTTCCATTATTTTGATGATTAACAAATTTAGTTAAATGCGTTGTAAACAAGTTCTGCTTGTTGTTTCTGATGCATTTGAGCAAAACCAGTAGAGGTTGCTGCACTTTCTTTACGAGCTGAAAGTTTTAATGGTGCTATACGGAAAGTACGTAACATATGAACCCATGCACCCATATTTTCAGGCTCTTCTTGTACCCAATAACACTCAGCACCTTGATATTTTTCAACAATAGCACTTAGTTGAACTTCAGGAAGAGGATAAAGTTGCTCAACTCGAACAACTGCAACATCATGACGATTTTCTTTTTCTTGGTAATCAAGTAAGTCATAGTATACTTTACCTGTACAGAAAAGAATTCGTTTCACTTCTGATGTTGTTACCTTTTCATCATCAATTACTTCTTGGAAACTAGTTCCCTCTTCGAAGTCTTTTACAGCACTAATACACTTAGGATGTCGTAATAAACTTTTTGGAGTGAAGATAACTAATGGTTTTCTAAATGGTGTTGCCATCTGTCTTCGAAAAATATGAAATAAGTTTGCTGGAGTCGTACAATTTGCAACAAACATATTATCTTCCGCACACATACTTAAAAATCGTTCAGGACGTGCAGATGAATGCTCTGGCCCTTGTCCTTCGTATCCATGAGGTAGAAGAAGTACCATACCAATCATTCGTTGCCATTTTGCTTCACATGAAGAAATGAACTGATCAATGATTGTTTGTGCTCCATTTGTAAAATCACCAAATTGAGCTTCCCAAATTGTTAATGAATCTGGAGTTGCCATTGCATAACCAAATTCAAACCCTAAAACTCCAAATTCAGAAAGTAAGGAATTATAGATTGTAAATGGAGCTTGTTTTTCAGAGATATTTGATAATGGAATGTACTCTTCTTCAGAATCTTCATATTTAAGAACTGCATGACGATGAGCAAAAGTTGATCGTTCAACATCTTGTCCACTCACACGGATAGGAGTTCCATCAGCAAGAAGGGTTCCAAATGCAAGATGTTCTGCCATTCCCCAGTCAATTCGATCACTTGTGAATACCATTTTTTCACGGTTATTCATAAATCGACGAACTTTTGAAAGGAATAAATCTGGTGTTGGTAAATGTGTAATTTTTTTGGCAACTTCAAGCAAAAGCTCTTTCTTAACTCCAGTTTTTGGAGATTTTTCAAAATCACTTCTGTTTGAAAATCGAAAGTTTTGCCAAACTCCACCAAGAAAAGGAGTATCAGGCTCTTCTTTTTGTTTTGCACTATCCAATTGAGTTTGAAGAATTTTTTTAAATTCAGCTTCCATTTCTTTAAATGAATCCTGAGACAAAGCTCCTTGTGCAACTAATTTCTTTAGATAGATTTCACGAGGATTTGGATGCTTTGCAATGGTCTTATATAAGATGGGCTGAGTAAAACGAGGATCATCACCTTCATTATGACCATGTTTTCGATAACCTAAAAGGTCAATAAATACATCAGTATGAAATTTTTGACGATATTCAAGAGCTAGGTTCACAGTATAAACAACAGCTTCTACATCATCAGCATTTACGTGAAATACAGGCGAAAGAGTTACCTTTGCTACATCTGTACAATAAATACTTGATCGAGAATCAAGGTAGTTAGTTGTAAAACCAATTTGATTGTTTAATACAATATGAATGGTTCCACCTGTATGATAACCATCTAATTTTGCCATCTGAATAACTTCATAGACAACACCTTGTCCTGCAATTGAAGCATCACCATGAATTAGAATCGGAGCAATTTTATTTGTATCACCACTGTAATTTTTTTCTAACTTCGCACGAACGATTCCTTCCACAACAGGGTCTACAGCTTCCAAATGTGACGGGTTAGGTGTCAAACTTAAGTGTACTTTTTTGTCGTTTTTGGTTTTTTTGTCAGTAGAGAAACCTAAATGATATTTTACATCTCCTGAGAAAGAACCATCTTTAAAGCCTTTTCCTGAAAACTCAGAAAAGATTTTTTCGTAAGATTTATCTAAGATATTTGCAAGAACATTAAGTCGGCCACGATGAGCCATTCCAATCACAAATTCTTCAATTCCCATATCAGCTCCTCTTTCAACAACAGTATCAAGAGCGGGAATAATGGTTTCTCCACCTTCTAGAGAGAAACGTTTTTGACCAACAAATTTGGTATGAAGAAATTGTTCAAAACCTACAGCATGGTTTAGCTTATGTAGAAGCTGTTTTTTTTCTGAACTATCAAAATTATAAGTATTTTCGCATTTTTCCATCTTATCTTGTAGCCATGCTACAATTTTTGGATCACGAATATATTTATATTCAACAGCAACTGACTGTCTATAAGTCTTATCTAGTTTTTCAGTGATTTGTCGTAGTGTTCCATTAGGTAAACCAACCCGAGCACCTGCTTTAAATTGGGTATCTAAGTCAGCCTCAGAAAGACCAAATACATCTAATTCAAGTGAGCCTGGATGTGCTCTACGAGTTCGTACAGGATTTGTTTTTGTAAACAAGTGACCACGAGCACGATATGCACCAATTAAATTAATGACATTTACTTCCTTACGGAAGTTTGGAGTTCCAAGTTCCTCAGCATCGTGAGGAAGGTCACTAATTAATTCTTCTTTAATATCAGTGGATATCACAGATTTTGCAGGTGTTGTTTGGTCACTCTTTTTTTTAGGGCTGAAATCTAAATTTGAAAATTCAAAGCCTTGGAAAAAGTATCGCCAGCTAACATCGACAGAATCGGGGTCAGTAAGGAACTGTTGATACATACTCTCAATGACAATCGGATCTGCATTACTTAAGTATGAATAATCACTCATGAAATTTCCTGTTTTTGACAAATTTGAAAAACAAAAGAGTTCGCCAAACCAATTGCGGTTTTTCTATGGATAAAGATAGTTTATTAAACCATACACTTATTGGAGTGAACATTTCTAAAAAAATGCTTGATGTCTGTCTGTATGACACTCTCCAAAAGTAACATTTCTGCTAAAATACATCATTTGGTATTGATAGCAGTATTCTTGCAAGCATTTTTTGTTCCTTCTACATTTTTTTGAAAGGTAATGTTTATTTAGGTTTTCAGGTTACTTTTGCTATATCTGCATTTTTTTAAAAGGTACTAGAATAGTAGGAATTAAATCTATTTTAGCTTGAATTTTACCAAAGTAATTATTTGTAATTTAATTACAAATTTATCAATTCAATGATTTTTATTTTTTGTATGAATAAAAATGTGTTGTTTCGAAAACAGTGTTAGAGCAAAGATAGTACTTACTGTTTTATTTGTTTACTCTTTCAAGTTGCAAATTAATATAAAGTAATGAATAGTGTCCCTGTTTATTTAATAGTAAAATAAAGAAAAAGAAATGCCCTCTAAAAAGCTTCTAAAACAACATTTTATAACAGAACTGAACTTCAGTAAAAATTGTTATGCCACCACAGGCTAAAGAAACAATTCAAGTTCAAGTCGTAAATGCTGATATGGCAATTGAACGCCAAAGTATTTTACGGGATGCCTTGAAAGAAAAGTTTGTAGAGTTTAATGAAAAAAACAAGAAGGTAAATCGTGATTTGATATATATTATCAATTCAGAGAATAAGCCTTTATCTAATGTACTTTTAGCGAATCGTGATGCTGATGTTGCATTTACTTGTTTTAATATTGATCGAAAAACTCAGACAAGAAAACGAAAAGAACTTATTTTAGATGATAATCAATCAGATGAGTTAGATATTGATCCACTTCTTCGTTTTCCTGCTATTTTAGAAATGCAGAAAATGGTTGGCCGAGGTGCGTTTAAACAACGAAGACTTTTTTTAGTAGGGGATATTCAAGAACGGTTAGAACATTTTTTAAAATTAGGATTTGATATTATTGTTACTGTTTTTAAAAATGCAGAACGAAGTGTGATATCAAACCCAATCCGTTTGACCTCTATAGAACAAATTAAAAGTAGTAGTAATGATCTTAAAAAAGGGCAAATTGATTTTAATACGGTTAATACTCTAAGTATTGCTGATATTTTGTTTCATGGTATTCTTGATATGATAGAAGAGGGCAACCGCTTCTTCATTAGGAACTATGATACCCTTGATGATATTATTAAAAAGATTTTTGAACTTGAAGGAGTTAAGGAAGCTCTTGCAAGAGAAGCTGTTGAAGAAGAAAAGAAAGTTTTTGTTCGTCGCAAAAAAGTAATGTTAGTTTTAAACCCTGATTTGCGTCGAGTTGTTTACGAAAGACTTTCTTTTGATAAAATGGAGCGAATTTTTGAATTTGATTCGAAAGCTGAAGCTCTTGAAGCTCTTTCTACTGGAAAGGCAAAAGGGATTGTCTCCCATTTAGAGGAAGAAGGGTACGACATTATTAATACTGCTCTTGATCAAGAGGAGCGTGATTTAATTTTAGTTTCAAGTATTGGTGATCAGTTTCATGGTTACCTTGAAAAAGAGATGAAAACTCAAGGTGAACATTTAAAACTTTTACCTGAAGAGTTTATCAGTGATTTATTTAATGGATTGCCTGAAAAATATGTTGATACTCTCCTAAGTAGTCTACAAGGAAAATCATTTGATTCTTTTTTAGCTTTAGTCCCCCCTGAAATTCGTGAAACAGTAATCCTTGAATTCCTTAAAAATCGAAAATTAGCTATTTCAGGTTGGAAAGAGTTTAATCCAGCAGATCGAAAAGGAATTCTAAAACAAAATCTTGTTGATGTACTTGCTACTCTAAATCTGGTTTATACCCCTCTTTTCAAAAAGAAGTTTCCTGATATTACATTTGAAATGGGAAAGGGGTATGATAGTACTACTGGGTTTAAAAAACTGAGTCATGATGAACAGAACTTCTATCTTGATATTTTTCGCAAAGGTTTAAAAGGAAAGAAATTTCCAGCAAACATGTGGAGTGAGAAATTTACTCAAGAAGAATTTGATCATATAATTACGGCTTATATAATACTTAACTCAAATGAATTTTATAATTCATTAACAGCAGTTTTAAGAAAACAGTTGTGGGTGACAGTTGCAGGTTTATATCAAGAACAAATTAATAAAAAACTTCACTTTATGGATAAAGTGAAGATTATGAATGGAAATCGAGAAGCAATTCTTGTTGCAATAAAAACTCATGCTGATGAGTTATTGAAGTTATTTCGGGGTGGATATAAACCAAAAGTAGCTCATCAACTTTTTTTAGGACTAAAACGATTTAATAAAGTTGAATCAAAAACAGCCCTTTTGAAAAGAATTGTTTCTACAGCGGACTTTAAAAAGCCTCGAATGGAAGGACTTGAGGTTTTACTATCTTCAAAAGCAGGTGTTAGTATTTATCAGAAACTAACATCTGAAATTGATGCTCTTTCACAAGGATATGATTCTTTAATTTGTATGTCTGCAGATGTAGAAGAGCTAAAAATATATGATGAATTAAAAGATGCAACTGTAGTTTTAGTTGATGAAGAAGTTGATGCGACACTATTGGAAATGTTCCAAAATAAAGATATTGATTGGGACAACTATGAAAAATTCGCAGCAGAGATTGAAGAAAAAATTGCAAAACTTAGAAAAGAACTAGAGTTACAAGGTAAGAATGATCCTGTTGCGGCCTACTTGATTGAGTCAATGATTGTGTTGCTTGAAATGTCCTCTCAAGCTGCTAGAAACCAATTAAACTCTGGCATGATTGATAGCTTAGATGAACGTTCTGCTATTCGAGAACGAATTATTCAAGGAATGGAAGAGAATTTAAAAGAAATTGCAGAGCGTTTAGAACATACAAAAAAAGAAATTCTTGATCTTGAAAATCAATTAAAAGAGAATGCAGAAAAGCTAGAAAAATACTCTGAACAAGTTAATGAAAGAAAAGAACAACTGTTGAAAAGCTTGCATTTGATTAAGAAAAATAAAGCTTCACTTGGCAAGGCTCTTCATCAGAAAAAGCGGATTGCAATGTTACAAAAGAACTTATCTTTAGAGTTCTTTAAAATTATTAAGCCGTTAGTATTAGGACAACTAAGACAACTCCCAGCACCAATTGAAGCTTTTATTCGAGCTTTTAAAAATCAGTTTTTTACGGAAGAGGAATTACAAAAACGAGTAATTTTTAAGTTTACTGATGAGGAAATTCGCAAAATTATGAAACATAAATTTGTATTTTCTACAGATAATGAACTTCTTAAACAGTTTATTGTGACTTGCTTAGATATTGATCATCTTGAGAATACTCTATTTCGAATTTCAGGCTCAAAAAATATTCCAGATGAGCCAGATGTAATTTTTATTGGACCTGAATTAAACGTTGCCCAATTCAAAGATTACTTAGACGAAAAATATATTGTTCCTTTTGCAGACAAGAAATTTTTTATGGCTTTGATGAAAAATGAAAAGCAAAAAAAATTAACAAAAGTAGTTTTAGTAAAACTAGCAAAAGAAGGAAGATTATTTAAAGCTCAAGCAGAAAAAATAGGAGCAGCTACAAAAGGAATGTTACGTAATCAAAAGATGATGACTGTTCGAGTTCGAGATATGGGGAAAATACAAAAAAATCTTGTACAATCAATTGGAAATGATGAAGAAACTCGACATTTTTTAACTTCTGAGAAAGAAACTCTGAATGAAAAATTAAATCAAATTGATGAAAAGTTTGAAGGAATTAAAACTGATATTAGTGGTACGATTGCAGAAGGTGGTTCTGCTGTTGCTGCTCTAGAAAAAAGTGCAGAAGATATGGGGAAAAATGTTGCTGAGAAACTCATGGCTATTAGTGAGGAACTTGGAGGGATGATGTTCATTAAAAATGTGAAAGATGCAGGAAGTAAAATTTCTAATAAAACACAAGAACGAATTATTGAAAAAATTGATCAAGTTAGTCGTTATACAAAAGGCAAGGCAGGATTAAAGGAGCTTGTAATTGCACATGATGGTTCTCTTGATAGTCAAAACTTACGTCGTGTACTTGGATCAGTGGTCACAAAGCATTTTGGAGTTCATGAAAGTACAATTGTAGATCTCTCCTTTAGTCGTTTAGAAAATAATATTGTTGAAGGTGGAAGGCCGTATTCTTTCATCATTCTAATTGGTGATGATCGAACTGCAAAATTGAAGAATTATGTTCAATCCTTAAAAAATATTCGGGCACATCAGCCAGAATCATATATTCTTCTTTTCACTCCTTACGGAAAAGTAGGAGAAAAGAAAAATGAGGATTTATTAGAAAATACTCATACTTTAAACGAGCAATGTTTAATGGTGAATACTGAAATTGTAGATTATACTTCCGTTAATCGATTAAATCGTTTTTTTAGAGAATTTGCACCAGCATAAGGCATTAAAACCTCACTTTTAAGTGAGGTTTTAAATCTGTTATTAACTGGGATGAGAATCTGTTTTTTCAGTATTTTTTTTCTTTGTTTTGTAGGAACGCCAATCTTTATTCACAATCAGACGTGCTCCTCTTCGAAATGTAATATACGACCATCCCCAGTTTAAAGTAACAAAAAGACGATTTTTAAAACCAGTTAAGTAATAAATATGAATTGTTAACCATCCTAACCACGCAAAAAATCCAGTAAGACGAAGTTTTCCTACCTCAATAATGGCTTTACTTTTTCCAATTGTAGCCATTTGTCCTTTATCAAAGTAATGGAAATCATTTCGTGGTTTTCCTTTTAATTCTCGTAGAATATTCTCTCCAATAAATTTTCCTTGTTGCAATGCAACTGGAGCTATTCCTGGAAGTGGTTTTCCTTCTTGGTGAGAAAAATTTGCTTGATCTCCAGCAATAAATACTTCTGGATGACCTTTAAGTGTAAGGTCTTTTTCTACAAGTACTCTTCCTTGTCGATCAACTTTAGTTTCAAGCGTTTTATTTATTTCAGTAGCCTGAACACCAGCGGCCCATAAGACTGTAGCAGATTGAATTTTTTCATTTCCAATCTCAACTCCATTTTCATCAATATTTGTTACTAAACTTGAAGTCCAAACCTGAACTCCTAATTTCTCTAAATCTCTAGTTGCATGACTGGATAGTTTTTCATGAAAAGATGGAAGAATTCTAGAACCAGCTTCAACCAAAATAATTCGGGTTAGTTTTGGATCAATATTTCTAAAATCTTCTGTGAGTGTATAACGACTCATTTCTCCAATAGCACCAGCAAGCTCTACTCCTGTGGGACCACCACCAACAATAATAAAGGTAAGGTTTTTTTTTTGTAAGTTTTTATCTTTTGTTTTTTCTGCTTCTTCAAATGCAGTTAAAACTCTTCTACGAATTTCTGTTGCTTGTTCTAACGTTTTTAATCCAGGAGCAGTCTCTTCCCATTGTTCATTACCAAAGTAAGAATGTTGAGCACCACAAGCTAAAATAAGATAATCGTAGCTGTATTGAGTTTCTTCTGCGTGAACCTGTTTTTCTTTTAGTGAAATGGATTCAACTTTAGCTTGAATTACATTAATATTTCGATATTTTGAAAGAAGATTCCGAATTGGAGCCGCAATTTCAGCAGGGCTTAAACCTGCCATTGCAACTTGATATAATAAAGGCTGAAAAAGATGATGGTTTCTTTGATCAATCAGAGTGATTTCTAAACCTTTTACGTTTCCTAATTTTTTTGCAGCGTTTAATCCAGCAAAACCACCACCAACAATAATGACTCGTTTCATATCTCTTTTGATGAAAATTAAAAAAATTATGAATGAAGTTTACTTTACTTTTTCTAATGGGACTGCTTTTTATAGCATTGAAAATTTCTAAATTGGTTAAGGTCTATCATTCATTCTATTTCAAATGTTAGGTTCTAATTAATAAGGTCATATATTTGTAAATTAACTAACAACTCATATTCAAATGAAAGCAAAAACACCGAATGACTCTGAAATGTACTTAGCAGAGGTAGTAGGACAAGAAAGTTTACGTGGTAAACGAATGTCTGCTGGAGCTTTATTACATATGATGGATTTAGCCGCAGCAACATCATCATGGAGGTACGTTCAAGGACATGTTGTAACTTTAGCCTTTGATCGTGTTGAATTGCTCAATGTTATTTGTCATATGGATTATGTTCGTTATGATTGTAAGGTTATTAAGGTAGGACGATCATCATTACTAATAAAAGTTGATGGTTACACAAAACCACCTACAGAAATGGATATGCAACCAACTCACAGTGGTATGATTACAATGGTTGCTGTAAATAAGGATAAAACTCCAAATCGTAATATTGCTCCAATGGTTTATGAAACAGAAGATGATTTACTTTGTAAGGAGCTAGCACAACAAAGAGAACATGATATTGAAATCCAGAAACAAAGAGTAAGTCGAATTAATGATCTTGATGAGATTCAATTAGAGTTATTACGTGATGTACATGCCAGAAAAATACAGCTCTCTCCAAAAGAAACAAACTTAAAAATTCGTAAAATATTTTTACCCAAACATTTGAATGCAATAGGATCTGTATTTGGTGGAGAAATTATTGAACTTATGGAAGAGTTAGCGATTGCTAATGCAAGACAGTTCACAGGCAACTTCAATATGATCACAATGGTGATGGAAGATGTACTATTCTTTAAGCCATTATCACTAAAAAGTTTGGTTGAAATGTCATCGAATGTTGTGTTTGTTGGAAAAACAACATTAGTTGTTGAAGTTGAGGTAAAAGTTCTTGATCCATTTGATCAAGAAGATGAATATATCACAAATAGAGGAATATTTACTATTTTGAATATTGATCGCAGTGAAAGAAAAAAAGTAATTACAACAGGCCTTGACCTTACTCAAGCATCTCTGGAAGAAAGAAAGAAATATTTAAAAGAACTTGAAAAATATGAACTACGAAAATAACAGAGATTGTTAGATGGATTTTGAAAAATCATTAAAATATGTTACTCCATTAAATGTAAATGTTCCTGAATGGATGGAAGAAATCAAACAAACTGGAGTTGAGACACATGTTCCAATTGTTCGAGATGATATGGGGTGGTTACTTCGCTTTCTTTGCATGAGTGAGAAACCAAAACGTATTTTAGAGTTAGGGTGTGGCATTTCATATTCAACACATTGGATGTTGTTAGGAAGCCCAGATTCAACAATTGTAGCTCTTGATGCAAATCTTGATCGAATTGAACTATGTCGAGAGTTTACTAAAAAATCAGGATATGAAGATAGTGTAGAATATGTACATGTTTGGATTGCAGATTACTTAAAAGACAAGACGGAACAGTTTGATCTTATTTTTATGGATTCTGGAAAAAATGAATATAAAGATTTGATTGATATCTGTTTTGATCGCTTGAAATTAGGTGGTCTGTTGATTGTTGATAATATTTTATTTAATGGAAAAGTTTTCAAATTAGAAGATAATGACGTTAAAAAATATACAAAAAGTGCAAAAGCATTAAGAAGTTTTAATGAAATGATGTCTCAACATGCTGGATTTGATTCAAGCTTCCTGCCTTTTAGTGATGGTACTTTATTGGCTCGTAAAATTTCAAATAAAAAATAATTGTGGAGTAAAAAATGGTTCAGAGATTTTTTTTAGTATTTTTGCTTTCTAGTTTTATGTTGGTGGGGTGTCGGCCAAAAATTGTTCCTAGTCAGCTTCCGATTACTGTCATTGATAAACAAAAAGTTAAATTTTATCCTGCAAAGAGAGATTTTATTCCTAAAAAACATTCAATGGTACTTTTAGTTATCTCAAAAAGTGCAGGTGTTTCAAAGGATCGTTTAACTGTAATTCAAGATGCAATTCGTTCTACTTTTGAAAAAAATGCTTATATCAAAATTATTCCTTCTAAAAAAATAGATCTTTTAATTAAGAGTGATAAATATAAAAACTTTGAGAAAAAATCTGTCTCTGATGGAATTCAATTAGGAAGTGATCTCAATGCCACTTTAGTTGCCCAACAAGACATTGTGATTCTTGAAAGTAAGTTGCAAAATGGAAAAGATATTTATCGAGCAAAAATTTCTTTAACTGTATTCACAACAGGTTCAAGACAAATTATTTTTAAGAAAGATATTTTTATTGAATCTGATGATATTGCAGATTCAAAAATAGACTTAAAAAAACTTGTTCAACTGTATTTTCCACTAAGAGCTTTTGTTATTGAATCTAGAGGAAAACGAGAAATTGCAAAAATTACAATAGGAAGAAATTTAGGTGTTGAAGTAGGAAGAAAATTTTTACTTCGGACAAGAATTGTAAAAGAGAGCTTAGGAACCTTAGGAGCAAGTAAAAGTGTTAGTTATTCCAGAGATATTGTTGCCCGTGTAGAAGTGATTGAAGTGTTAGAAAATGAATCATGGGTCTATATTGCAGAAGGAGATCGAGCAAAAATCAAACTTGGATTAGCAGCATTCTCTATGCCTGAATAATTAATAAACTGCTCGATTAAGAGCAGTTTACCATCCATCTCCTGTTGTATTCCTTGTTGTGTTCTCTCTAGAACTTCTTGTTGTATTTTCTCTAGAACTTCTAGCTGTAGACTCTCTCGTATTTTTGAGTCCTTTAATAATTTTACGTATTTTAGTTCGATCTTGGTAAGATTTACTGTATCGAACCGATTGTTGATAATCCTGAATGGCTCTATTTTTTTTGTTTATTGCAAGGTATGATTCAGCACGGGCTTGATAATTATTAGCATTTCTACGATTTAATTGAATTGCTCTTGAAAAGCTATTGATTGCTTGTTGATATTGTTGTTCATGATGATAGCTTTTTCCTCGATAATAATAAGCTTCTTTATGATTCTTCTTAAAGCGAACCGTTTGATTAAAATCCTGAATTGCGAGCCGATGTTTTCCAAGTATTTGATAAAGTTTTCCACGACGAAAGTAATTGTATGGATCTCTTGAATCAATCTGAATTGCTTTTGTAAAATCTTTTTTGGCTAAAGAATAGAGTTTTCTATTGTGATAGCAAATTCCACGATAATAATAAGCATCTTCAAAACGATTTTTATAACGAATGGCTGTGGTTAAATCTGAACACATTCGGTTCCATCGTTTTAAACCTTGGTTGGATAAGCCTCGTTCATAATAATTATAAGCATCTGTGCGATCAATTTGAATAGCTCTTGTTAGATCTAAGATTGCATGTGTATATTTTTTTTGTTTATTATATGCACGTCCTCGATAGTAATAACTATCTTCATGTTTAGAGTTGAATCCTAGAGCTTTTGTAAAATATTGAATCTTTAATGATCGATTTGAAGTCTTTTTTGCTCGGTTATACCAATAGGTAGCTTTTTGCTTAGATTGTTTTTTATTCTGTTGTTGAGTCTGTTCTTCCAATTCTCGTTTTCTTTTTTGCTGAGCCAATTGTTGAGCAAACTTTTTTGTTTTTTGTATTCTTTTTTGATGTACTTGTTGCTTTAAGCGAATTTTTCTTTCTAAGTAACGAAGCCTATTTTTTGCTCGTTTTAAAACGAAACTATTAGGATATTTTTGAATAAATTCTTCTAAAATATAAGTTTCTTGGGTATAGCAAATTTTCAACCATGCTTGGTATGGAGTTACATTTGGTTTTACTTTCTTTTGAGTAAAATTAGATTGAAAATTAGTAGGTCTTTTTAATGTTTGAATTGATCTTGAATGACTTAAATTTACTAATGATAAAGGAACTAAGTTTGGTTTTTTAGGTGGAGTTATACCTTGGTTGAGCAATTTAAATGAAGCTATTTTTTCTTGTAAAGGAAAAATAAAATCGCCTCTACTATACGATACATTTGGAAAGACTTTATAAAGAATTGGAGTTTTTTGTTGAGAAAAGAAGACTCCAATTTCTGACCCAGTAATATGTCGATCTGAAGAAAAATGACTTGGTTTTGTTAATAACTGAATTAAAGTTTTTCCTAAAATTGGATATTTGGATTGATTAATAAAATATTGTCGAATGATTTGATTTGATTGGAAACTAATAGAAATTTCATTCTGTGGAAGATTTTTTCTTTGTAAGGAATAAAGAGGAGTTGGTTGTTCAAAAAAAACAATACTATGCTTATTTAAAGACTGATTTATCTTTTTAAGTAAAACCTTAAGAGAAATAACTTTTGTAAGAATTTTGGATGATCTAGATGACGGTGCATCAATAGGTACTAGATAGTCCTGATTATTCCTTTGATAAGTATTTCCAAAGTAATAAATAAGAAGACGGTTCTTTTTTTCTTGTCCATAAATTGAAATAAATGAATTCAGAAAAAATTTTAAATCGTGATAGGTTGGATTGATTAGTTTTTGTGTCTGAAAACCTTTTTTTTGAAGAACTTGATCCAATTCTTCAATTTGATTTTTGACATTGGGAATCTTTTGCCAATTTGATTGATAATTTTCAATCCCAATTAGCAAAGCATGGCTATTAGCATAGTAACCAATAGCATGATTTTTGGAACTATAAACTAAGTTAGTACTACTAATCTGTGTTCCAATCGATAGATTAGAAAATAGAAAAATAGATACTATAATTATGAAAATTTTTTTCATAAAAATTCTATTATTTTATTTGTGAATATTTAATAACACTGGTCATTGAAATTGGCCAAGAGGTTACCTTTTTTGTAAATGCCTGTTTCAAGGTTACCTTTCCTGCAAGGTTTTGTACAATTACTGCTGAAGTAATCCAACCTGTCGATTCACTTAACTCCATGACTCCTTTCTGTGTACCAGTCACTTCGTATTTTAGCTGAACAAAACCTACTTGCATTGGTTTCACACTCGTTAATGGTACTACCTTAGAAAGAACTCCAATCTCTGCAATTCCTTGATTTCTCTTTTGAAGAATCCATTGATTTTCAAGTTTGATAGGAAAGCCTTTTGTTTTAGAAACTTCTTTCTTCCAGATGTCTCCAACTTTAACAGCTTTTTCAGGATAAAAAGCCATCATACTATCAACTAATTCTTGAATTGCTTTTTTACCAAAGCGATTTTCAAGAAATTTACTCATCATTTTTTTTTCAACGGTTCGCAGTTTTAATGAAGAAATAATAGCGTTAATCATTTTCTTGATTCCTTTTACCTCAATAACTTTTCCACTACTTGTCATTTTTACTGAAAACTTTTTTCCTACAAGAGCAGCAAAACCTTTTGCTTGTGCAGGAATTTTAGCAGGAGGATTTTTTGAATCATACTCAATCTTTCCTGTTGCTCCTATTTGATTAAATTTTGTTGATGTATAAGTTACATTATTTTCAGTAGTACCGTCTTTTGAAACAAAAGTGACGGTAAATTTATATCCAAGACCAATCTGTTGGATGATGTTCATTACACTTCCTTGTACTGTTTGAAGAACCTGTTGTTGAGCATCCATATAAAGGTGATATGTTTGTCCTAATTTTGGTTTTAACCTAAGTAATACAGATTCATCAGATCCAAAAGAAGTAGGAGTATATAAAAGAAAGATTGCACAAAATAAGAACTGAACTTTTATGAAGTGTATTATTTTCATTAAACTAATCCAATAAATCCAATATTTTGGGAGAGACACATCAATAAAAAAGTTCTTTCAACATTGGTTGTTTAAAAGAAAATTTTTGCGATGTATTTTGTTAACTCTATTTTTATATAAAAAATCCTTTGAAAAACTTAAAAAGTAATTTTTCAAAGGATTATATTCTTGAATTAAACTAAATACCAAAACCTAAAAAATTTTGTGATAAAACCTTTTTCTTCAAAATTCTATATTCTGCTTTCTCTACATCAAAAATAATTTGTGTTTTTGGTTCAACTGATTGTGTAATCCAAACATTCCCACCAATTACTGAACCTTTTCCAATTACGGTATTTCCGCCAAGAATTGTACATCCTGCATAAAGAATAACATCATCTTCAATGGTAGGGTGTCGTTTGATTCCTTTAATAATATCCCCATTTTCATTTTTCTTGAAGCTTACAGCTCCTAATGTAACCATTTGGTAAAGCGTTACATTTTTACCAATTTCGCAAGTTTCTCCAATAACAACACCTGTTCCATGATCAATAAAAAAACTTTCCCCTATTTGGGCTCCAGGATGAATATCAATTCCTGTTTCCATATGGGCAAACTCAGAAATTAATCGAGGAAGAAGAGGAATATCTCGTTTGTAGAATTCATGTGCTATCCGATGATAAGAGATTGCTCTAATTCCTGGATAACTAACAATAACTTCTTCATGATATTTTGCAGCTGGATCACCATCATAAGCAGCATGAACATCTGTTTTTAAAATAGAGCGAATTGTTGGTAGTGTATCTAGAATATCAAGTACAATTTCTTGTGCTTCTGCTTTGCAATCACTAATACATTTGCAAGTATTTCCAAAATTAATACATCTAGAAACTTGTTCTACTAATCGATGGTAAATTGAGTCTAGTTTAGATCCACTCCAATTTCGTAAATTCCAAGAGTGAACACTTTCTTTGCAATAAAAACCAGGAAACAAAAGATCTAAAATATTTTTTACAATTCCAACCACTTCACTATAAGAAGGCATGTTGATTCCATCAACATGATTAATTCCTCCATCAAGATCATAAGTTTCATTGATTTCTGATAACACTTTATCTAGTCGTGCATCAACATTACTTTGAAATTGTTTATTCATGACTTATTTTATGATTTGATATTCTTGCAATTGTTGCTTTAAGAATTGTTCAAATTCGACAGGCATTTGAGTTTTCATCCGCAGACGATAGAAATTTGGAAGCTTTTCTTTCCATTTTTCTACCTTTGTCCAATCTTTCTCTGTAGTGATGATAATACTTTGAGGGTTTTCTTGAAAAATTGTCATTAATTTCTCAAAAATAATTTCATCATATTCTTGATGATCCTGCAAAACTAAATGTTCTGTAACCTTTGCTCCAAGATTTTCAATAACAGATGTAAAACTTGAAGGGTTTCCAATTCCTGAAAATAAAATACAATATTTATTTTGAATCCATTGAGTAGGAAGAACTAATTTTTGTTTTGATGTAACAAAATCAATAGGCTGGTATTCACTATCAAATGTTGGAATTGTTTCTGGAATTTGTATTTCTTTTCGAATTTTTTTTGATGACTGCAAGTTAGTACGAGTATAAATAATAGCATCTGCTCGTTCTATTCCTTGAATTGGTTCACGTAGCGGTCCTAAAGGGATAATATGACCATTACCAACACCAGCAACACTGTCAATTAAGACTAAGTTTAAATCACGATGAATTTTTAAATGTTGCATTCCATCATCTAACAAAATTAGTTCAGATACTTTTTTTGCTTCTTCAGCGGCAAGAATTCGATTTGATGAAATATAAAAAGAATCTTGTGGATGATTCTCATAAAGAAACCATGGTTCATCGCCAAACTGTTCACTAGAACCTGTTTGATATGTATCTTGATTTAGAACCTGTAACTCTGCAATTTTTTTGGCTTTATATCCACGAGAAATAACCGCAGCTCGAATATCTTGAGATCCTAAAAAATCAAGAAACCAATCAATCATAGGCGTTTTTCCTGTTCCCCCTACAGTAATATTTCCAATAGAAATAATAGGGTGATTAATTTGAGCTGATTTTTTAAAATTAAAGCGATAGCTAAAGAGCCAGAGACGAATAATAAAGGAATAAATTAAACTTAAAATTCGTAAAGGAATCCATTTCCAGCAATTTGTCCATGTAAGCTTGACTTGAAAATCAATAAACATAAATTTTTTTGACAAAGATTTGTTTAAGCAGGTGTATTTATCTTTGCTGATATACGCTGAATTACTTTATTCGTCTAGCTGTACAGAGTGGGAATTATTCTAGGTTTGAAGGATAGATCGATATCAAATTTATAATTGATGTATGTATCTGTATTTTTAGCGGAAGTAAAAAGAAGAATCTAATGAATATAGTTATTTACTTTACTAGTAGAATAGTACAAACAAATCATAACTATTTTATAGGAATTAATAATCTGTGATAATAGAATACAGATTATTAAAAGATATAATGAATTGATTTTTTAAGGTATGGCGGGGTTGACGGGACTTGAACCCGCGGCCTCCGGCTTGACAGGCCGGCGTTATAAACCAACTTAACTACAACCCCTTTTATTGGATATGGTGGG